>CAYGBW010000133.1:0-20441 GCA_964348185.1 uncultured Thermodesulfobacteriota bacterium
GCTGGAAGATTAGGTCTGGTAATCTGAATGTCAGTGGATGGCTTGTGAGGGCTCGCCTTGAACTGGGGCGAGCCTTCCCTGTTCTGTTTCTTTCCGTGGATATCGGCGTGAGCCACAAAGAAAAGGACGATCACTTCGTATGAGTGCCTATATTGTGAGACGCGTGTTTTCGGCTGTTGGTGTTCTGTTGATGGATATCGTGCTCGTCTTCATGCTCCTCCAGCTCACACCCGGAGACCCGGCTGTGATGATCGTGGGAGGGGAGATGATAGGAAGCGGAGATGTCGAATCGGTAAGACGTTCGCTCGGACTCGATAAACCGTTACACATCCAGTTATTCAACTATGTCAGCCGCGCGGTGCGGGGCGATCTGGGTCGGTCGTTTTTTACCAAGGAACCTATCACAGACATGATCAAGCAAAGGCTGCCCGTTTCCTTTTCATTGGCAGTCGCCGCAACGATTGTGGGATTGGTCATCGCTCTGCCGGCCGGGATATTGGCCGCCGTGAAGAGAGGATCCGCCCTGGACCAGTCGTTTATGTTTGTCGCGATATTCGGCGTATCGATGCCGGCGTTTTGGCTGGGCATCATCCTGATGCTCATCCTCGCCGTGCAGTTTAGGATCTTCCCTGTGGTCGGGTATGTAGGCCTTTTTGAGAGCGCCAGAGATTGGCTTCGACATCTGGTCTTACCCACCCTCGCGATCGGACTTTCCCAATCCGCCCTGATCGCCAGGATGACCCGGTCAAGTCTGCTAGAGATTCTGCGCCAGGACTACGTCGCCCTGACCGCCAAGGCCAAGGGAGTCGCCCCATGGCGAGTCATATTAATGCATGCTTTGCCCAACGCCGCTTTTCCAATAATGACCGTGGTTGGCATGAGCGTTGCGTACCTTATCGGTGGCGTCGTGGTCATCGAGACCGTTTTTGCAATGCCGGGCTTGGGCTGGCTGCTGATTCACTCGGTGATGACCCGGGATTACCCTGTCGTGCAAGGCGTTTTGCTGTTCATCGCCGCGGTCAACGTGGTTGCGAATTTGATCGTTGACCTTTCGTACGCGTTCATAGACAAGCGGGTGAGGTACGAGTGATCGTCATGAAGGGAAGAATCTTGAACAAAGCTAAGCTTTCGGAGTTGTTCAGACAGATCAGGAAGATCTTCTTTCGAAACGCCACGTTGACGATCGGGACGTTTCTTGTGATATTGGTCGTGTTCGCCGCCGTCTTTGGCCCTCTGCTTACCGATGTGAACCCTATAAAAAGCCATTTGAGGGAGAGAAATAAGCCGCCGTCGCCTGAACACCTATTCGGCACGGACACCTATGGGAGAGATCTGCTTGTCCGCATTATTTATGGCGCGAGAAACTCCTTGGGCCTTGCCATGGTCATCACACTGACTACCGCTGCCATTGCCTCTGTGCTTGGGATAGCTGCTCCATGGTTTCGGTCGCTTGACAACGTGCTCATGCGAATCATGGACATGTTCATGTCTATTCCCTCACTCATCCTGTCGATTGCATTGGTCGGTTTCTTGGGCGCCAGTCAGACCAACGTGGTTATTGCCATCGTGATCACTCAGGTTCCACGCATGACCCGGGTCGTGCGATCTGCGGCGATTTCAGTCAGGGAGTCGGATTACATTGAGGCAGCTAAAGCTATCGGATGTAACAATCTAAGGATCATGTTTAGACATATTTATCCCAACTGTCTGGGGCCGATTGTGGTCCAAGCGACGTTCCTGTTTGCCCACGCCATCCTTGTTGAGTCTGCGTTGAGTTTTATCGGAGTCGGAACGCCTCCTCCTATCCCAAGTTGGGGGAACATGTTGTCGGAGGGACGGGAATACATCAGCACAGCTTGGTGGCTCACCGTGATTCCCGGCGTCTCGATCATGATCACCGTGCTGGGCCTGAACATCATTGGGGACGGATTACGGGATCTGTTGGATCCGCGCCTACGCGGTCAAGGGGGCTAGCGAGACAGGAGACCGTTGAGGGGATCAGCGAGTCTAGCAACGTGCTCCCCGAACGCAAGATAGGATATAATAGGAATCTGCTCTTTTAGAATTGAGGATGTCAAAAAAGTGATTGTGTGTCAAGGATGTAGCCGGCACTTGGGCTGCAATTATCTTGGGCCTCCGTCATCAAAGTGGGCTAAATGATGGGGTTCGGTCTTCCCAGGAGCCTTCGAGGCGGCCGGACTTTATCATGTAGCGACTGTTCTGCTGGCTCTATCAGCCCCACGAAGGGGGTAGAGTCAGGATCGCGTACAGGGACCCCCTTGATGTCAGTTCTGGTTTGTGTGAACCCGCAGCCAAGCTTGAGCTCTCGCCTGCGGGCCGATCCGTCCGGCCACCCGCTCCAGGTCTTTGGCGCTGACTCTGATCTTTTGAGATGATGAATTAACGGTCTCTCTGTTATCGGGTAGGTTGAGTCGAGAGAAGACCATGGGCTCCAGGAAGGTCGTTCCTTCGGTCGCGTTTTTTCTTGTTTTCGTGCTTATTCACTATCGGATTCTTGCGGAGGCAAAATACATAGAAATTACGGCCAACCATGTGAACATTCGTGTCGGCGCGGGCGAGTCTTACCCTATCGTTTCGAAGGCGCGGAAAGGCGATGTGTTCGAACTGCACGGCAAGGAGGGGAAATGGTACAAGATCAGGATGTTCTCTCTAAACTGGCGGTACGTCCACCGCTCGCTCGCGGAGACCACATCCTATGTCGTCTCCATGCCGGATCAGGTCGCTACGCGTCGCGAGATTTTCAGAGCTTTTCTTCGTGCAGAGGATCGTTCTGAGATAAAGGCAGACGCAGATTATCCTCTGGAAGCCAGAAATGGCCGTCCAATTTCAGGCAACTTGAGAAAGAACATTGACTATATGGGATTATTGAATGATAGATACTTGCTGGAGGTCGCACACAAGTTCAAGGTCCAACCGCCAATCTATATGGCAATAATCCGTGAGGGAATAAGGAAGAACTGGTAGGGCGAACCATGGCTTCCCTCGGAGAGGAACCCATGGGCTCTGTGGGGCGTTTTGCCTCGATGACAGCGTTCAGCCATCAGGGCTCAGCATTCGGCTCGGTTCAGTTCCGCTGGTTAGGGCGGATCAGATTGATTCTCGGCCCTTTTCAGGTTTCTGGAAATGAGGAAGGGTCTCTGCAATCCAGCAAAGACGCCTTCCTTGTCTCGGGGTGGGGTTGGGCAGATTCACACAAAAGCCGGCAAGATCGGTAGCCGGGGGTGCTAATCTCCTGTAAGGGTGGTGAGATATGTTCCACCAAACCTGTCGACATGATCTTTGATGTTCTCGAAGATGTCCAGATGCTCTTCCTCGTCCCCGAGAAGCTTCTCGAACAGTTGCTTGGAGATCTGGTCTCTCTCCTCGGCGCAGACCACCGCCGCATCGTTGTACATCTCGATGGCCTGACGCTCTAGGGCGATGTCGGTGGCCAACATGTCAGCGATCTCCTGGCCCTTTTTGGCTACTCCATCAGGCTTTGAGGTGGGTTCTCCCTTCAGAAAGAGGATCCGCTCCGCCAAATCCTCGGCATGCTTCATCTCCTGGATCCCAATCTCCTTGATCTTTGAGGCTAGCTTGCCGAAGTCGGCATCCTCCAGTTCGTAGTGCTGGGCCATGTACTGAGTGATTGCGGTGAGTTCCCTGGAACGGGCTCCGTTCAACAAATCGATAACCTTCTGGCTCATCTCCTCTCCTTTCTCCTATTTTCTTGACCAACCCGAAGAGCATTCCCAGAGAAGACCCGTCTGCGCAGCCATCATCGAGACCTTCTCTTCTCTTGATACCGTGAAAGCGTGTTGTCAAGGGAGAGTTTTCTTCAGGATGATCAGTCTTAGCCCTCCTATTGCGTGGAAAGGGCACGAGACCGCCTTCCCATCCCAACTCACAAGATGTCGAACCTAACCCCGGGGTATCCCCCTTCCCAGAACCTTCAGGGTGGCATCAGATCTCCGGGAATGAGAGGGTGAGAGTCTCTTTTCCGTCCGTGGAGTCGAATTCCACTCCTAGCTCTAGTCGGTCATTCCGGATTCCAAGAGAGAAGGGTTCGGTCCCTTTTCCCAACTCAAGGTGGGTGATGGAGCGCATCACGCCGAAGAGTTGATCAGCTAGGGCCGGGGACGGTGGAGGGAGCCTGTATTTTCCTGCCCCTTCAATATTGAAGTTGATCTTCCCCCCGGTCCTCACGACAGAAAAGCTCTTGGCGCTTTCTTTGATGCCGTAAAGGATGGCAAGACTGAGAAACTTGAGGGCGACTTCCTCAGGATCTCCCGTTACGTCCGAAGGGGTCCCCTCTTTGCTGATGAGATCGAGCTCCTTCCTCGGATCGGTTTCCATATAGCAGTCGCAGTACTCTTGGAGGCGGAGATGTAGACTCCTCTTGTCCGGTGCCATGGCGTCACCCTCCTCTCTGATGAGATTGAGCTGAATCAAGCAAGAAGGGCTCTTGATCCGTGCAAAAACCTGTCCGTGGTTAAGATTCTATCCATGATCGTTTCTGTTTTCAAGGCCTTTGGGGTTTACAGGCCTTTCGCCTTGGCAGACCCATTCTGCTCTAAAACTCTTTCAGTGATGGATTTCCAGGAGTCTCTTCCGACCTCGAGCTACACACCGAGCGCCCCTTAGAGAAATGTTGATGACTTCATGGTGGGAAGACGGATCAAATCCTTCTCGCTCTGAAAAACGGATCCTGATCCCCCCTTCTCCACGAGGCTGATGGGCGGCCTCCTTTCTAGACACTCAGCTCGGGTTCCTTTCCCTTCCCCTGTTTCAGGTCGATGGAAAGGGCCCGGTAGACTTCATCTGTCACAAAAATCGGTGCCTTTACCCTGAGGGCCAGTGCGATAGCGTCGCTGGGCCTTGCATCAATCGGGATCTCTTTCCCCTTCGGTTTCAGAACAATCTTGGCATAGATGATGTTTTGGCGGACATCATGAATGAGGATGTGGTGAACCCGAGTACCGACGCTTTCCAGCAAGCTCTTGATCAGATCGTGGGTCATCGGTCGAGGTAGCGCCATCCCCTCGATTTCGCGGTTAATGGCGTCGGCCTCACAAGCCCCAATCCAGATGGGGATTGCCTTCTTCTCGTCCATATCTTCCAGGAGCACGACCCCTTGCCCCTGAAGAGGATCAACCCTCACCCTCATAACCTTCATTTCGATGGTCTCGCTCTCCCGCCCGGAAGGACGGGTTCCATGGAGTATTGCGATGCCCAGAAAAACCACAGGGAGAACAAAATGCCATTTCTTCAAAACTTCCTCCTTATGGGTTGAGTGGTTATGATCCAGGGAAGTCTTTCAACCCGATTCGTGGGTCGAGTTGGCGGGCTCGGTCCCATTCGATGGTGGCCTCTTTCTTCATGTTATTCATGTAATACGCGTTTCCAAGGTAGAAGTGTGCCAAGGCGAGGTCTGGTTTCAAGGCCACGGCTCTTTTGAAGGCTTCGATGGCCTTGTCCAACCTTCCCCGATTCATATGGGCCAGACCCATCTGCAAATAGACCTCAGAATATGCCGGATCGATTCTCAGGGCCTTTTCCCACGTCGTGAAGGCCTCAGTCTCCCTTCCCGTCTCGATGTAGGCACGCCCCAACAGGCTATAGGTCTCCGCATGGGTTGAATCCACGTTAATCGATGCCTCATACTGGACGATAGCCTCGTCAAAACGCCCTTCCTTTTCGAGGACCCATCCCAAACGGTTCCTTGCACGAACAGAAAGGGGGTTGATGTCGATGGTCTGCTTCAGTTCAGACACAGCCTCTTTGAGATTCCCCGCAGCCTCATAGGCCAGGGCCAGGTTGAAACGGGCTCTGACATGGTGGGTGTCCCGTCTGATGACCTTACGGTATGCCTTAACTGCCTCGTCGAGATCTCCTCTCCAATGATGAATCAGCCCGATCTGATAGTAGGCTTCCCCATGGCCCGGATCAAGCTCGGTCGTCTTTTCAAACTGGATAAGGGCCGCATTGATCAATCTCCGCCGATAGTAGGCGAGTCCAAGGTTGAAATTGGCTTCGACATACCGGGGTTCGAGACGAATTGCCTTTGAGAATTCACCAATAGCCCCTCCGGTGTTTTCCTGCTCAAGATAGGCAAGGCCCATGTTGTTGTGATATCTCGCAGGGCTTTCAGGGGATATATCTCTCCGTCCTGTTGAGCAGGAGGCCAGCAGAATGGAACCCAACAGAATGAGCAGTCCTTTTCGTGAGACCCAACTCATGACAAACGCCTAATGATTATGGATTCAAAATGAGGTAGTCCGTAAGGGATACCCCTCGATACGCTCTGGGCATTGAGCCCATCAGTTCAATATCCGTGGGAGATAGACGCGAAAGGTTGTCCGAAGGTCCCCCGCATTGAGTTCAATCCGTCCCCCCATGAGTTTTATCAGGCGGTTGGTAATGTGAAGCCCTCTCCCCTTGGTCTCTCCACCCAGAATCTGCTCCCTCTCAGCCTCCGAAATCCTCCCCGTATTACTAATCTCTGCAACAGCCCATCGGTCCAAGGGAGAGGTTTTGACGATGAGGCTTCCTCCCTTTTCTGGAATAGCATTCGTGGCATTACTCAGTAGGTTGTCAAAGACCCGTTCCATGTGGAGGGGGTAGCATCTAACCCATAGACATCTCTTGAGTTCCTTGATAATTCGAATATTTCGACGCCTCTGCTCCCGTATGGCCTCCCTGTTGATTTCTAGGCGACGAGCCAGCTTATCGCTCATGTCAACATCTTCTTCCTTGCCCGCCCCATAGACGCTATAGGCCATCTCCTGAATTCTGGAAGCCTCACGGACCAGAATCTCAAGTTCTTGGAGAATCCTCTCCTTCTTCTTTTCAAACTCTCCCCTTTCCAGAGCGATTTTGACTCTTTTCGCAAACCCTGCCGTGGCGATCGCTGGATTTTTGAAATCATGAAGGATGTCGTCCAGTTGCTCAATTTTCACCGCTTTCATCAGTTCTTTCCCAAAGAAGACGAGGAGTTCGATTTCTTCGCTTGTGAAACTGGTATGCTTGTCCATGGCGTCGAAGGCGAGAAAGTAGTTGACCGTGCCCCCGGTTTTCATCGGGACATAGAGGATTGAGTTGATGTTATGGATCACAGTGAATCGTCGGAGATCCTCGGTTAATAGACGACTACTCCGTGGGTTGTCAATCAGGATATAGGAAGGGTAAATCTTTTCGTCTTCGTATTCTCCCAGAATGGATGATTGATGGATAATCGCGCTGAAATAAGGCTCATCATTGACAGAAAAGACCCTACCCACCCCATGATAGCTCGCTTTTTCAGGATACCCTGCCGTGAGGGTGATCTGCTCCCGATCGGGGCTCACCGAGAAGAGGGCACAACTCTGAATCCAAATCACATCGGCCAATTCCGGGATAATGAGGGTGAAGATGTCTTTCATCCGGATGCCTTCACGGTTGCCCAGCTTTTGAAAAATGATTTCGACAATTCTCTCCTTCTTTTCGTTCAGTTTTTCGAGGTCGAGGATTTTTCGGGTGGCAATGACAAAGGTGACCCTCCGGGCCAGCATCTCAGCCACCCGGATATCAATAGGGTGGAATTCTCGATTCTCCTCCTTGTGGTATATCTGAACTGTACCCTGAATATCGCTCTCATCGATGGAGAAACGAGGGATATGAAAAGGCACGGCTATCATGGAAGAAAGGCCGAGCCTCGCGGTGATCTCCTTGTGCTTATATCGCGGCTCCCTGGGAATGCTCGGGATGATAATGCTTTTTCCAGTCCGAATTGCTTCTCCTGCAATGGAGTCCTCGTAGGGGACGGCCTCCTTCCGAATCGCCTCCTCATAGCGATAGGATCCATAGGACACCATTTCATGTTTGATGGGATCATAAATCCTGATCGATGCCGCATCAGCTCCGAGAAACTGGGCAATGTCTCTTACGGCTGTTGTCAAAATCTCTTTTTCTGTCAGAGCAGGATCAATGGTAATAATCTGCTCAGCCTGGTCGATGACCGTTTTGATATTGTCAGCGAAGACATCGTTATGAATCCCATGGGCGAGTTTCTGCAGCTCCCCTTCGGACAAGTCAGACCTCTTGACGAAGGGACTCCCCTTCAGATAGTCCAACAGCTCCTTCCCAGGATTAAAATGTGCTTTGGCCATGGAGATTTGAGACAGGCTGAAGAATGGGATTTATTAGACCATACTATTCGCTGGGATCCTTTTTGTCAAGAAGCCACTCTCGTGGAGCTTCTTGACTTCTGATTTCGTTTTGACGGCCTTTTGCCCAAATCCCGTCATCGACTCACCAGCTCAGCCAATTATCTACCCCATTTGTCATTTGAGGTTTGACCTTCATTTGGATTTTGAGCGTTGTCATTTGTCATTCTAACCCTTGTGTTATGCTTATAAACGATGGGCAATTACACGCTGATTTTCTGAGGAAACTCCCCTAAAGCGGTCCTTGACAATCATCGATTGGTTGTTGTACTTTATACCTACTGGGGGTATAGAGGAGGCCAGAATCCGACGAGGGGGGAAGCGAGAAAGGAGAAGAGAAACCGATGCCTATTTATGAGTATCGCTGCATGGACTGCGGCCAGGTTTTCGAAATGCTTCGGGGTATTAACGACCGGGATGATGAAATCATCTGCCCGAACTGTCGCAGGAGGGCCGCTGAAAAGCTTCTGTCTCCTTTTAGTTCAGCAGGGCGCACGTCGGCGGTGTCATCTTGTGGCCCGAGTCGCTTCACCTGAGCCTAGCCCCGGAGCGGCAGTTTGCCGCTGAAGTCTGGGGTTTGGGGTCAGAGCTTGGGCGGTTCGGTTCCTCTGGAATATGACGATTATCCAGAGGGGGATAGAACCGCGTCCCCAGAGGGCGAACTTGAGGTTAGAGGCCAGCAATTCCTTGCTTTGTGGTTCAGCCCATTCATTTCTCAGGGTAAACTCACCGATCCCCGGGGGAAGGGATTGCAGGGCGCAGGTAACATTTTTCCCCTTTTGTTCGTCTTTCCAGTGATCACGAAAGGCTCACTTGACAGAAGTCCAACGGGCATGATTAGTATAGCAGAGACAGGGAGTCAGGGCAGAAGGCGGGAACTTCGATCATGAGAACCCATGAGAAACCGGGGGAGCAGCAAAGGGAAAGGATGAAAGCTTCGTTTGAGGCCTTATTTTTCCCCGATGGAAAGAGGGCAACCGTTGAAAGAGGAACCTCGCTGCTGGAGGCTGCCGGCCTAGCCGGAGTTCATGTCAATAATCTATGTGGGGGGCAGGGTGTCTGCGGCAAGTGCAAGGTCAAGGTCAAGAAGGGTACCGTAGAAGGGCGTTCCAGATACCTTTCCGTACTCAGCAAGGACGAACTTCAGGAGGGATATGTTCTGGCCTGTCAGACACCGGTGGAGGATGGGCTGGAGGTCGAAGTGCCTCCAGAATCACGGCTTGAGGGAGAACAGATTCTTACCGAAGTTGGCACGGTCCGTTACAGTGAGCCTGCCTTCATGGAGAGGCAGCCTCAGGAAGAGACAAAGGTTTCCTTTTACAACCCTTTGACGTCAAAGGTCTACCTCGAGCTGCCTCCACCGAGTCTGGAGGACAGCCTATCCGATCTGGATCGTATCTACCGTGAATTGCGAAGGAGACGGGACATTGCAGTCCTAGACATCGAGTTAGATGTGCTCAGGCTGCTGGGTCGTCTCTTACGGGAGCGTGATTGGAAAGTCACGGTCACTCTGGGGAGAATACCCCAGGGGTTCCGGATCCTTCAGGTGGAGGGAGGAGACACAAGCAAGACAAATTTCGGCGTCGCCGTGGACGTGGGAACGACGACCGTTGTGGTTCAGCTGGTCGATCTCGCGTCAGGTGAGGTGATGAGGTCCTGTGCCAGCCATAACCGGCAGATTCGGTATGGAGAGGATGTCATCTCGAGAATGATTTATGCCTGTGACACGACCAACGGTCTCGATCCGCTCAGCCGGGCGGTGGTCGACAACATCAATGATCTGATCCAGCGTCTGGTTCAGAGAGAGGGGATCTCTCCGGCAGACGTCACAGCGATCCTTGCGGCGGGGAACACCACCATGACGCACCTCCTCCTCGGATTGAGCCCGTGCTCCATCCGCCTGGAACCCTACATTCCTGCGGCTTGTGTCTTTCCCGTGCTGAAAGCCGCTGATATGGGCATTCGCATCAACCCCAATGGGATACTTGCCTGCATGCCCAATGTTAGCAGTTACGTTGGAGGTGATATTACGGCTGGGGTGCTGGCTTCGGGGATTGACGATTCGGCTCAGCTCTCAATGCTGCTGGATATTGGAACGAACGGAGAAATCGTCCTGGGAAACAAGGATTGGCTTGTCTGTTGTAGCGCCTCTGCAGGACCTGCCTTCGAGGGAGGAGGAACCAAGTGTGGCATGCGGGCGGTGGAAGGGGCGATTCAAAGGGTAACCATCTCCCCCAGGGAGGTTAACGTCTCGACCATTGGCGGAACCAAGCCAGCAGGGATCTGCGGATCCGGTCTTATCGATACCATCGCGGCTCTCTTTGAAAACGGTATCATCCAACCTGATGGAAAATTCAATAGGGACCAGCCCCATCCACGGCTGAAAAACACCGAGGACGGGGTGGAATTCATTCTTGCCTCAGGTGACGAGTCGGAGACCGGCAGGGACGTTGTTATTACGGAATATGATATCAGCAATCTGATAAAATCCAAAGGGGCGGTCTTCGCTGCTGCCAGAGTTTTGGTTCGCAGTGTTGGAATGGACTTTTCTGAAATCGACCGGATTTTCGTTGCCGGCGGATTTGGGAACTACCTCAACATTGAGAAGGCCATTACCATCGGCCTCCTTCCCGATGTTCCCCTCGATCGATTCCAATTCGTTGGAAACAGCTCTGTCGCTGGAGCCAGAATTGCTCTGGTTTCGAATCATGCCTTTGAAAAAGCCAAGACCATTGCCAAGAAGATGACCTACTTTGAGCTCTCCGTGAACCCAGAATTCATGAATGAGTTTATCGCCGCCCTCTTCCTGCCTCATACCCATCAGGAACTTTTTCCCACGGTGAGGGGAGGGGGCAGATAGAATTGGGATGTTCGTCCCTTGCATCGATCGGGCTTCCTGACCCGGCCCTTGCGTCCCATATATCACGATTCCCATCTTCTTCGTCCCGGATTTGCCTCTGGGAATATACACCGTCATCATTCGATTGAGTTCAAGAACGCACGATTTCGATCAATCCTGGGTGTCTATCCACACCCATCCTGGGTGTGGATAGGGAGGTCGAGAAACGTGCCTGCATACCCCATGAATCATGACCTCACACAGATTAACAAGCTGAATTTAGAAGATTTTTCAATTGGAAAGGAGAAACGAAAACCGCCAATTTTGCCGTTTCGATCATAACGAGCGTCGCCACAACAAGGAATTGTCCACAGGTTTTCCCCACTCCCTGGGTAACCAAATCGGTGGCGAGGGATAGGGGACGCTGAATCGAGCCCTCGAAATCCTATGAGATCTTCATACCCCATGGCACATAATTTGCTTAATGAATGCCTTGGGTTGGGCAGCTCAGGATTCTCAGAAAACCGGGTTTCTATTGGGGGACCTTTTTTCGAGGCATCCGTGGTTTTCGTCTTCCTTTGTATCCTCCGTTTCCGACCGGGTGAAATGGAGAGGCAGAAGATGAGAACCTCGCCGCAAAAGCACAGGGTGGTTGGCAAGACCCAAAACCAGGTCTCCAAGGAATCGATTGCACAGGGTTTTGACAACCACCCCTAGAAGGGCAAGACATGATTCGACCAAGGAGATTCCCTACGAAATACGTCGGTGTTCTCATCGCCCTTATCCTTCTGAGCCTTGTGGGAAGCCATTTTGGAATATCTCCTTTTCTCGGCGTTGATTTTCTGTTTGCCAGCATAGCCATGCTGGTTGTACTGTCCCTGGCGTGGGCCCTGAAGCATAACCTTCAGGAACTCCAGCAGCGCACCTCAGAGTTGGAAAGCACAAAGGAAAGACTCAGGACCGAGATTTCCAACCGCGAACGAGCTGAGGAGGCGTTCGAGCGAGCCAGAGAAGCGGCCGAGGCAGCAAACAGAGAACTGGAAGGGACCATCAGGCAGGCAAACGAAATGACGTTTCAGGCGGAGGTGGCCGACACGACCCAAAGGGAATTCCTGGCTGACTTGAACCATAAGATCCGCACGCCCCTGAATGGGGTGATCGGTATGACCGCCTTACTCCTCGACACGAATCTGGATCCGGAACAGCGGGAATACGCGGAGGCCGTGCGTACCTCAGGTGAGTTGCTGATGCTGATCATCAACGATATTTTCGACTTTTCCAAGATCGAGGTGGGGAAACTGGACCTGGAGATCATCGACTTTGATCTCAGGGTAACGATCGATGATGTCATGGGTGTGCTGAGTTTTGGGGCACAGAAGAGAGGGCTCGAATTTGCCTACCTCATCCACCCCAATGTACCCTCCCTGCTCCGGGGCGACCCGGGACGATTGCGCCAGATCCTGATCAATCTCGCAGGCAATGCGATCAAATTCACGGAAAAGGGTAAGGTCATGATCCATGTCACTTTGGAGGCGGAGAGCGAAACTCATGCCACCGTGCGGGTTACCGTGACCGACACGGGCATCGGTATCCCTGAGGACTGCAAGGATCGTCTCGTCGGGTCTTCTTCTGAGGGGGACGGCACAACCAGGAGAAGGTTCGGGGGAAGGGGTCTGGGTCTTGCAATCTCCAAGCGCCTTTCCGAGATGATGGGAGGAGAGATCGGCCTGGAAAGCGAGATGGGCAAAGGTTCAACGGCCTGGTTTACGGCCGTTCTGGAGAAGCAACCCAAAGACCGTAAGGTCGAGATTCCGGTCCCCGGGGATATTCAGGGAAGACGGATTCTCGTCGTAGATGACAAGGGGGTGGACCGACACATTCTCGGCGAGCATTTGCGATCATTCCATTGCCGTTTCGATGAGGCCTTGAGTGGTGCGGAGGGTCTGGACAAGCTCCGCCAGGCCTTAGCCGAGGGTGATCCCTTCGCTGTCGCAATCCTCGACATGGGGATGCCGGAAATGGATGGGGAAAGCCTCGGACGCAAGGTCAAGGAGGATCCTGATCTCAAGGGCACCATTCTCGTCATGCTCACCGCAGTTGGCATGCGTGGCGATGTCGCCCGTTTGGAAAAAATCGGGGTCGCTGCATACCTGACGAAACCGGTCGAGCGCTCCCTCCTTTACGACTGCCTTGCAGCGGTCACGGGTGAGGATGTCGAAGCCCAGGGTGGTCGTTCTAAATCGGTCGTTACCCGGCACTCCATTGCCGAGGACCGGAAACGCCGGACCCGGGTCCTCATTGCCGAGGACAATGTGACCAATCAGAAGGTGGCCCTGGGCATTCTCGAAAGACTCGGCTTCCGAGCCGATGCCGTGCCTACCGGGGCAGAGGCGGTCAAAGCACTGACGTTGATTCCTTACGACCTCATCCTCATGGATGTTCAGATGCCCGAGATGGATGGGTTGGAGGCGACCACGATCATCCGCCAGAAGGAGAAGGAGAGGGGCGGCCACATTCCCATTATCGCCATGACTGCCTACGGGATAGAGGGAGAGCGGGAGCGATGCCTTGAGGCGGGAATGGACGATTATATATCCAAGCCGGTTCAACCTGAGAGACTCGTCGAGGCCATCGAGGGACTGATCTCCGGCTCGACTGCTGACAACCGGCAAGCCCCTGAGAATGCACCATCACGAGAGACAAGGATCTTCGACAGGTCTGCCCTGCTGAAGCGACTGGGTGGGGACGAGCAGTTCTGTGACGAACTGGTGAAGGAGTTTATGGAGGATGTTTCTGTCAGGCTGGCCCAGTTGAAGCAGGCCCTGGATGACAATGACGCTGCTGTGGTCAAACACCAGGCCCATACCCTTAAAGGGGCATCAGCTAATATCGGGGCGCAAGCCCTGAGGGATGTGGCAATGGAAATAGAGACGGCGGGTAGAGAAGGAAATTTTGACCTCCTGGGTCCGATTTTCAGAAGACTCGAGGATGAATTCGAGAACCTACGAACGGCCGTGTCGCCTCCGGGCTCCTGAGAAGGACCGGGTCATGACGCCATGAGCTATTGGGATGGGAGACGGGAGGTCGGAGAATATGCACGACCCCCTCAAGACTGTTTGACCTTTTTCAATGATTGCGGATCCCCCAATGCTGACAGAGAATCACCCCCCGGGATTCTCCCTGGCTAATGTGAGAAGCCTCACCCCATGGCCATGGAGTTGTCTGAAAGTGGCAGCCTGGCTGATGTACCTTAAGACCTCTGGGGGATCGTGTACCCGTGTCCCGCAGATGACATCGATTCCATAATCAAAGAGAAGGGGCGTCAAAGGAGAGGTGGGTCCGGTCAGAACCACAAAACTCTCCCGGCAAAGAGACAGAAGTTTTTCAATGGTGTGGTTGATTAAGCTCGTCCCGGTCAGGCAAACCACGTCGCACCGGGGAAGGATTCGACTCGCCTCACTTTCGGGCATATCCCCCGGGCGGACCCGCTTTTCGAGGACCCACAGGTTCCTTGCGGTTTTTCGGAGTTTTGAGACAAAGGGGAAATGGCCGACCACACCGACATTGCGATCCCTCCCCTTATCGGCCAGAACATCATAGGCATTGAGGTCGACGCATCGGTCCTCGTCCACATCGAGGAGAGAGTTGATTGTCGCCATGCCAATAGAGGCCTCCAAGGTGTTGTCCGACCGGGCGTACTGGGCGAGTTCCAGGGCCCGTTTTTCGGTCAGGCTTCCCACGTCTCTCACCCCGGATTGGTGGGCATCTCTTTCCCCTTCGGGGGGCCTGTAAGTTGTAGAGAGGCCCGTGTGACGGGTGGTGACGGCAGTCCAGAAGGCGCAGCATCGGACCTCCTCGACGTTGGCATCATCTCTTGAGAGGCTGTCAATCAGGCTTTCGAGAATCTTCATGATCCCCTCCCCTCTATGAAACATGACCGGTCATCAGGGGTCGAATTCAGAAGGCGTCCAGTTCCCACGATATCCGTCAGTTCCTCCCCTATGCTCTAGCCCCCAATAGAGGCAGAAATGGCTCAGATTCAGAAGGCGTATGGCGCCGGCAAGGGGAAGAAGGGGTCGGGCCATGCGTCACGGGCTGCTCGGTTCCTGGCTCTCCTTGTTCCCCCCTAGAGGACAATCCGAGTTCCCACACTATTCTGGACGAACCGGTGGGGGAAGGCCTTTGACATCCTTTCCATAGCTTTCCACCCCGTGCAGTGAGTGGGGACAATCAGATCCGGACCAATCGCCCTCAGTTCTTCAATGGTGGGGTCGATGATGCCCTCAAAGTCTTTGCCAGAGAGGTGAAACCCCCCCAGGATGGCATGGACCCTGTCAATCCCGGTTATTTTCTGGGAGTATCGGACGGTATTGATGATCCCTGCATGGGCGCAACCAGTCACAATCACCACTCCCCGATTCCTAAGGGCCACCACCACGGACTGATCATCCAGGGTCTTATCCTTTTCCATTTTACCGTTTCTTTCAATCCAGGCATGGGGACGACCTGTCTCAAAATCGGTTGTCCGCTCCACTTCACCGGTCACGGCCCATAACCCGTCGGCTGAGATGTAAGGGCCCTCGGACCGAATGAGCCGCGCCCCCCGTGCCAGGAGGTCTTTTTCTTTCAGGACGGGGAAGGTCAGGCGTTTTTTGCCTGGAGGTTCGACGTATCGGGGAGAGGAGAAGGCCTCAGGATGGACAACGAGGGGCACAGGCTTCTTAAGGTGGTCCAGAATAGAGAGGAGCGCCCCATAGTGATCCATGTGACCGTGACTCAGGACGATAGCGTTGATCGCCTCGAGATCCACTCCCAGCAGTCTCAGGTTGTGGGGGGTCCCGATGGCTGTGTACCCCGCGTCGAGGAGAAGGGTTCTTGAGTCTCCCCCCTGTGACACTCGGATCCAGATCGAGAGGCCATGCTCGGCCAGGAAGGTATCTGTAAGAATTTTTCCGTCTCTGTCCCGGGGAGGCCTGAAGACCCGTTCCGAATCTTCTAGGAGTAAGTCGACCGAGTTGTCGATTACCGTCAAAATCTCGACCCTGTCCGCCTCCACCAGATTGATCTTCCCGTTGGTTACTGTCCTCATATCCGGCCTCCTCTCTTCATCTCCCACTCCCGCCCCGTTTCCGATGACCCGCCTACCCCGGGCAAGGATCCAGATTCATCCCTGCCTCCTTACCCCGGTTGATTCTCCGGCCCTTATGGAGCTTCTGACGATTGTCTTATTCAATCAGGATTTCACGGCCCATGAATTGAATCTCCTTGATCCTCCCCGAACCCGTCAGATGGATAGCATTCTGGAACCATTTGGTCAACACCCTTTCGAGGACCTGTCCGGTCAGCTATGAATGATCAAATCCGCCTCTACCTTTTGCGACGCGTCTTTGATCCGACCTGTAACGTCTCACCTTCCCCTACCAGAGGTCGTCGTCTCCCCTTACTCTGTCTCTTCTCGGCCGCGTGTAGATGATCCTGTACTGCTCCTCAAAGCCATCGAAGCACGCGGTGCACCTATCGCCACCTTCCAGATCCGTCTCCCCTTCCCTGGCCAAGGGCTCGAGATGAACCTCGTATCCTGTTGCCTGATAGAGTTCTACGGTTTCGCTCAGTCGGGGTTCACGGGCAACAAACTGTCTCGTCCAGCCCTGCCGTTTGAGTTCCTGCTCTCGATCAGAGGATCTTCTCATCGGATTCATCGGTGTGGCCCGTCTCTTCCCTCGTATTTGCCCTTCGATTCGTCATTTCTATGGAGATCTATATTGTACCAGATTCCCTGGTCTTTTCATCGAGAGGTCGTCCCATTCTGTCACCCCGTCTTGTTTATCTGATTTCAATGGATTACGGTTGATATCGGGGTAGCAGCTTTTGGGCACAAGTCGTAACGTCTGATATGGGGCGAGTGTCAATCCCAAGAGCCTCAAAAGAAACCGAGGGGCTGAACTCATGATACCGAAAACAGTAGATATTGTTGACATCCGGGGCGTCTCCTTCCAGCCACTGCAAAAACCCTTTCGCGTTGTGTCTCTTGTCCCGAGCTGGACGGAGACGCTCTTTGATCTGGGACTGACAGGGACTGAGATTGTTGGTCGCACTGACTACTGCAGGCATCCCAGGGGGCGTGTGGCTGACATCGAAAAACTCGGGGGGCCTAAAAATCCCAACGTCGGCCGAATCTTTGAACTCGATCCGGATCTGGTCATCGCAGACCGGGAAGAGAATCGAAAAGAAGATGTGGAGCGGATGGACGTCCACTGGGTCGCTTCACGGGTATTTGTGACTGGACCGAAAGGGGTAGACCACGCCCTCAATCACGTGGAGCAGCTCGGCACCCTGTTTGGGACTCAGGATCAAGCCCGAGAATTGATTGAAAGGGTTAGGTCATCCGTCAACCAGGTTGTCAGAGAAGACCGGGGGACCGTGGCGTATCTCACCTGGCAGGATCCCATGATCGCTGCCAGTCGAAAGACCTACATCGGGGATGTGCTCGAAACCCTAGGTTACAAAAACGTGTGTGATTATTCGACTCTTGAGGGTCTCGACCCGGAAGGCAGCGCGAGCTATCCGGTGGTGACTTTGGAGATACTGATCCGCCTCAAACCGAACACCATCCTGCTTTCAACCGAGCCATTCCCCTTTCGCAAAAAGCACTTGGACCGGCTTCGGTCACGACTCCGTGAACTCGATCCAGAATATGCTGAGCGGGTGCGGATCCGGATCGTCAACGGAGAGTATTTCTCGTGGTATGGGAGCCGGATGCTTCCGGCTTTCAGGTATTTTGTGAGACGTCAGGCTGAGTTTTGAGGCTAAGCCCCTTTGCACGCTGTGTCTATTTCTCCCCAGGCCTAGGACTGTTGGTTCCGTCTGATTCCCATTTTGCAGAGAAGAGACCCTCGAGGCGCGGCGGGTTCTCCCCGGATGCCTCAGGTCAGCGTGTTGACCGCAGCGCGAAACGTCGGCGGTTCCCCTTGGAATTCTGCCCCGTTTCGGGTAGTCTTGCTTGAATGGTTATCGTGAAAGGATCACACGGGGGGGAGGGAATACAAGACCCTGTGCACAAGAGACTGTGGGACGAGGAGCCGGAAGAGGCAAGAATGGGAGAGAAGGGGTTGACAGAGAGAAAATTCAGGGTCCTTTTTCAGCCTTCGGGCAGAAGGGGAGAAGTGGCGGAAGGGAAAACCCTTCTCGAGGCATCCCGAGAGCTGGGAGTGCATATTGAGTCCATCTGTGGCGGGAAACAGCGGTGCGGCAAATGCACGGTGAAGATCGAACAGGGGCGTTTCAAAAGACCCCGTCTCCTCTCCCGGATGTCCCACGTTTCTGATTGGCAGACCTCGGAAGAGAAGTTCATCGATGGTGGGGCAAGGTCAGAAGGCTTCCGGTTGGCCTGTGCTGCGAGGCTAAGGGGGGACGTCCTGGCCTTTGTTCCGGAAGAGAGCCGGGCGGGTAAACAGGTGATCCGCAAAGCCGCTCGTGCAATTGAGATCAAACACAGTCCAGCCGTAAGACTCTATTATGTCGAACTCTCACGGCCGTCTCTTGACGACCCTCTTGGAGACTTCGAACGGCTCGCACAAAGACTCGGTGAGGCATACGACCTTGGAGGGATGGTTATCGACTATTTTGCCCTCGTTGATCTTCCCGATGTCCTCCGAAAGGCCGACTGGAAGGTGACAGCAGCCGTCTGGAACGATCGGGAGATTGTTCGCATTTACCCTGGGCGCGTCGAAGAATGCTGGGGTGTGGCCGTTGATATCGGGACCACCACGGTCGCTGCATATCTCTGCAGTTTAAAGACGGGCACGGTGGAAGCCACCGAATCCAGCATGAATCCCCAGGTGATCTACGGGGAGGACGTGATGTCTCGAATTACCTATTCTTCCGACCATCCCGATCGAGGTCTTCGCGAGATGAAGGGTCTCATCACTAAAGGCCTGAACGACATGATCGGAAAGATGGCCAAGGGAGCGGGAATAGCCGCGGGAGATATTCTGGATATGAGTCTTGTGGGAAACACGGCGATGCATCATTTTCTCCTCGGACTCAATCCCCAACACATGGGTGCGTCACCTTTTGCCCCAGCCGTTCACAAATCGATGGACATCAAGGCAAGGGATCTGGGAATCGAAATCAACCGGTCTGCTTACGTTCATGTCCTGCCTATTGAGGCGGGTTTTGTAGGAGCCGATAACGTGGGGGTCCTGATCTGTGAAGAGCCGTATCGGAAGGATGAAATCCAGTTAATCATTGATATCGGGACGAACGGGGAACTGGTCCTCGGGAACCGAGAGAGATTGATCTCCGCCTCCTGTGCTACGGGTCCGGCCCTTGAGGGCGCCCAGATCGCCTTTGGGATGAGAGCCGCTCCTGGGGCCATCGAGCGGATCAGAATAGATCCAGGGACCTTCGAGGTGAACTACAAGGTCATCGGCAAGGAAGAGTGGAGCCAAGATTCGGGCTCGGGACGTATGGAAACAAAAGGGATCTGCGGATCCGGGATTCTCGATCTGCTGGGAGAGCTTTACCGGACGGGCATCGTCCGGAAGAGCGGCGCTTTCAACGGGGATGTGAAAACACCCAGGCTGCGGAACTCCAGTGAGGGGACACGCGAATTTGTCATTGCCTGGAGGGAAGAAACCTCTATCGGGAGGGATATCGTGGTCACTCAGGGCGACATCCGACAGATCCAGCTGGCAAAGGCTGCCATTTATGCCGGTGCCAAGCTAATGATGCGTCGTTTAGGCATCGATCAGGTGGATCGAGTGATGATTGCCGGCGCCTTTGGCAACTATGTAGACAGAGAGGAGGCGCTGATTGTTGGCATGCTGCCAGATATTACTCCTGAACGAATCATCTCCGTGGGGAATGCCGCAGGGGACGGGGCGAGAATCGCCCTGCTGAATCGAGACAAAAGGGAAGAAGCAAATCGGGTGGCCCGGCGGGTTGAATACATGGAATTGACCCTTGAGGAGGGATTCCAGGACGAATTCGTTGCAGCCCTCCATATCCCTCACGGGCGGGACCCGTTCCCTCACTTGAAGGGTATTGTTCCCGACGAGATTCTCAATCAATGAGCCGTTGGCATTCAGGTCCCTGCGATGACCGGTGGAATCCTGTAGTCTGATCGTGTTACATTTTGGAGAAAAAGACCCATTGAACGGGGAACGAATTGATGAGAGGGGGACTTTGATGGAAGAGAAGAATCTGATTAACGTCACCGATCAGGAATTCGATGGAGAGATTTTGAAGTCAGAGATTCCTGCCCTTGTTGATTTCTGGGCACCCTGGTGTGGCCCCTGCCGCACGATTGCTCCCGTCGTGGAGGAGGTGGCCAAGAAGTTTGTCGGCAGGATAAAAGTCGCCAAAATGAACGTCGATGAAAATCGAGCGACCCCCGG
>CAYGBW010000134.1:0-5039 GCA_964348185.1 uncultured Thermodesulfobacteriota bacterium
TTCCCCTCAACCGGGAGACCTTTGTCGTTGCTCTGGAAGTGACAGACCCTGATTACCGAGGGGCCTCCGCCTACATCTTTCGAGAGTTCTCAAGAGAGTTGGAAGCCTACGCGTACATCAATGTTATGGATGACTCCGGCCTTCCCGGACTCAGGCGGTTGAAGCGATCCTATGATCCGTGGCGTCTGGAACCGTCTCTTGTCCTTTCCAGAAGGCAACAACACCATGGTGGCTGAAGCTCTGGGTAACCCTGGAATACATTGAATGATCAGGATTTTCTACTCTGACTCCCTGCTTCACTCACAGAATAGCGGAATGTAAGGGGAGCGAACGAAGTTCGCGATCTACCTAAGAATAACGCGTCCCTCCGGTTTTTCCACAACCTCTCCAATGATCGCAGCAGCGGTCCATCCCTCATTGTGGAGCATTCCAACCAGGCGCTGTGCCTTCGTCGGAGGAAGGGAGATGAGAAGGCCTCCCGAGGTCTGGGGGTCATAGAGAATGTCGAGAAGAAGGGGTGAAACCTCCCCCTGGATGTCGACTCTGCAGGCGGCAAAATCCCGGTTGGTGCCGGTTCCACCGGGCACAAGTCCCATAGCTGCAAAATGCTCAGCCTCCTCCAGGAGGGGAACATCTGAGGTATAAATCATTGCTCCGATGCCACTCGCCCGGGCCATCTCAAGGGCATGTCCCAGGAGTCCAAATCCCGTCACGTCGGTGCAGGCATTGACACCAAGTTCTTGCATGAGCTCTGACGGCCTCTTGTTGAGCGCCAACATGGACTCGGTCATTCCGGCCACGGCTGCCTCTGAAGCCATCTCGCCTTTGAGAGCCGTGGCGATGATTCCTGTTCCCAAAGGTTTTGTCAGAACCAATCGATCCTCTGCCTTGGCACCCCCGTTGGTGACAACGCGGTCTGGATGAACCAGGCCCGTCACAGAAAGGCCGTATTTCAATTCTGGGTCATCCACGGAATGGCCGCCCACCAGGACGGCTCCTGCCTCATGGATCTTGGCAAGCCCCCCCTCCAGAATTCTCTGGAGCACGTCAATCCCCATCGCCTTGATGGGAAACCCCACCACATTGAGACAGGTGAGGGGTCGCCCCCCCATGGCATAGACATCGCTCATGGCATTGGCCGCAGCCACCTGACCGAAGGTGTAAGGGTCATCCACCACAGGGGTGAAAAAATCCACTGTCTGGATCAATGCCAGATCGTCCGAAATCCGATAAACCCCCGCGTCCTCTCCACGCTCGAAGCCTGCAATCAGATTGGGATCTTCCCGAACGAGGAGTGTTTCAAGAGCCTGGTCCAGTGCCCCTGGACCGATCTTGGAGGCTCATCCCGAGGCCCGTGCCCGTTGTGACAGGCGCAATCTCTCAGCCATAGATCGTCTTCTCCTCCTTCCCACCTCTCATATTGCACATCCTAAAACCCCATTTCGAAATTCAGACCCTCGAGTAACGACCCTTGGTCAACCCATAGATTCCGACCACCGTGATCGCCTCATCGGCAAGGAGTTGCGCCACGCGAGCCCTGTCCTGGCAGGAGAATTCCAGAGCCATCCCGCAATCAGAGCTGATTTCGCGGGGCACAGGAATGACATCGATTCTGAGCCCTGCCCTCTTGAGGATCCTTTCCCCTTTGATGACGGCGTGGATCGTCTCCAGAACCGCAGCGCACCGCTCTTCCGTCCCTAATCGGGAAGCCTGATCCATCACTGCCCATCCAATTGTTGGATCCGGCTCTGGACCCATGGCAAAACAACCCAAAGAGAGCCCGTGTCTTCCCCTAGGAGCTCGCCGCGATTCTTCTGAGCGCGTCGAGCACCTGAGCAACCTCTTCGTGGGTGTTGAAGTATCCCATGCTAAGACGGACGGTTCCGTGAGGGAATGTTCCAAGGGTTCTGTGGGCCCCGGGATTACAGTGGAGCCCGACCCGGGTCATGATGTCAAATTCTCGGTCGAGACGGTATCCCACTTCCGACGCTTCAATACCCTTTACATTAATCGAGACCGTGGCGGTCTGTTCATCCGCTTTCCTGCCCCCATACACGGTAACCCCCTCGATATCCTCCAGGCCTTCCAGAAGGGCTCGGGTCAGTCCAATTTCATGTCTTCGAATCTCATGGAGTCCCCGATTCAGGACAAATCTCACTCCTTCACCCAAACCCGCAATGCCAACGGTATTGGGCGTTCCGCACTCGTACTTGTCAGGAAGAAAATCGGGATGATCCCACGATTCTGATTTGCTTCCCGTTCCTCCCCGTCTGAGGGGTTTCAAATCGATCCCCTCCCGAACAAACAGTCCCCCTGTCCCCTGGGGGCCATAAAGGCTTTTGTGACCCGTGAATGCCATCAAATCGATGCCCCATGCCTCTACATCGATGTCCACTGCTCCAGCAGATTGAGCAGCGTCAACCAGAAACGGGATCTCCCCGGATAATCTCCCGATCTCCAGCAGGGGAGCGATGGTTCCCACCACGTTGGAGGCGTGGTTGACGGCAATGAGCCGGGTGTTTTTTTTGATCGACCTCTTCAGATCTTCCAGATCGATGTGCCCCGCTTCTGAGCACCGGATAATCGACAACTCGATGAGCCCCTGTCTAAGCAGATAATTCAGCGGGCGCATGACCGAGTTGTGTTCCATAGAGGGGGCGATCACGTGACCCCCTTCGGTCAGGAGTCCCATGATGGCAAGATTGAGCGCCTCCGTGGCGTTAGAAGTAAAAACAAGCCGCTCCGACCGGGAGATATTGAACAATTGGGACAGATTCTCCCGGGCGTCGAATATCAGACGGGCCGCTTCCAGGGCCAACCGGTGACCAGAGCGGCCCGGAGTCGATCCAATATGGAGAGAGTAGTCCTGTATGGCCTCCAACACGGCTGGAGGCTTGGGAAAACTTGTACATGCATTGTCGAAGTAAATCATTGAATCATCTCGAAGACCCGTCTTTCCGGCCCAGCATCGATCGCCGATCACCGTATCTCTTCCTGGCAACCGATTGAACGTCAGGGGCTAAGGTCTGATGACCCTGTCCGCTTCCATCAGAGAGCTCGCAATGTCAAACATGTTCGAAACCAGGCCCACTCTGAGTTTGTCCTTGAGGTGATAGTAGTCGAGGCAGGTGCCACAGGAAAGGACAGCGATGTTCATGGCTTCGAGTTCCTTGATCGGTTCGATGACATCGGATCCTTCTGTGGTGAGTTTGACTCCTGAATTGATGAATATCATTTTCTGGGGTTTGGGAGTGACATCCTTCAGGGTTTTGAAGAAGGCCCGGATGAGGATGTTCCCCAGTTCCCTATCCCCAGCGCCCATAATATCGGAGCTTACATAGACAACCCCATTGGGTCCTGGAGACGGCTGTGATTGTTCCCTCCCTGTGGCCTCCGGGGTCACCTCACAGGGGTACCCCTTCACAATATCCAGGAAATACCCCTGATCTCGCTGCTCGACCTCCACGTTGCATCCCTGGCTTTTCGCAAATCGTTCCACGTTATCCCGGGAGGTGGGATTGTCCACGATAACCGTCAGAATTCCCTCCTTCAGAGACTCGAGAGCCCGTTTCGTCACCACGACCGGCTCTGGACAAGCCTTCCCCCGAACATCAATCGTCTTGCCCAATGTGCTATACCTCCGATGAGAATGCAAACTCTTTTATTATATAGACCGTTAGGGTCAAAGGTCAAATTGGGATGCTCTATGAATGCGGGAAACACTGATAGAAAATTTCGATAGCCAATCCAATCGAGTAAAGCGTATCGGCTGGATTCATTCATGGTTTTGGAGCCTCAGAACCCGATCTCCAAAACGACGGAGAAAGGCACTTGGATTGTACAAAAGAAGTTCGAGAAGGGAGAGAGGGAATTTGGCCAGCAGGCCGGCGGAGGTCTAGCCCTTGAAGATTTCGGCCAGTTCACTGAGTTTTCTGCAGGCCAGGTCGATCGTATGGTCATCCACGCAGTAGGCGATCCGGAACCACCCTTCATACCCAAAGGTGGAACCCGGAACAAGGAGGAGAAGGCTTTCCTTGGCCCTTTCGATAAAAGCCTCTTCTTCACCGAGACACTTTGCAAATATGTAGAAGGTTCCCTGGGAGTTGGCCATCTCATAGCCGTTGCTGCCCAGAGCCTCCTTGAGCCTGTCCCGACGGGCCCGATAGTCATTCACGTCTACGCGAACCCCAACGCCTGCCACGGCCCTCTGCATCAATGCCGGAGCGTTGACGAAACCGAGAATCCGATTGCAGATGGCCATTCCGCCCATGATCGCCTGACTGTTTTCCATTTCCGGATGGATCGCCACGTAACCGATACGCTCCCCTGGGATGCTGAGGGATTTTGAAAAAGAGTACACCATAAAACTCTCAGGATACAGGCTCGTGACCGAGGTGAAGGGGGCTCCATCGTAGACGATCTCTCGGTACGGTTCATCTGAGATCACGGATATCGTCTTTCCCTCATCCCGTTTCTTGCGCTCCAGCATTGCCACCAATTCATTCAGATTCTCTCTTGAGTAAACGACGCCCGTCGGATTGTTGGGGGAATTGACGATGATCGCCCGAGTCTCACTTGTGATGGCTTTCTCGATCTGCTTCACATCCAACGAGAAGTCCCTGGCAGGCATCACCACGTTCAGCTGGCCGCCGTGGTTTTCAACGTAGGACTTGTATTCGACAAAATAAGGTGCCACGACAACGACGTCTTCGCCCGGGTTGAGAATGGCCTTGAGAACCACATTCATCCCCGCAGCCGCGCCCGCGCACATCATGACGTGCTGAGGTCCGACGCCCCTGAAATACCCTTCTTCCCTGAGGGTCCTGGCCACTGCCTCTCTCACCCAGGGAAAACCAAGATTCGGCATATACCGGTGCATTCCGGACCCCTGTCGGATCAGGTCAGACACGGTCTGGGAGAATTCCTCGGGAGGCTCCACAACCGGGTTTCCCAGGCTCAGGTCGGCCACGTTCATTTCGCCGTGAATCTCTTTCAGCTCAATGCCCTCCTCAAAGAGCCTTCTGATCTTAGAAGCATTT
>CAYGBW010000135.1:0-36503 GCA_964348185.1 uncultured Thermodesulfobacteriota bacterium
TCAGAATATGTCAGCCCCCAATTCAATAGAAAACCTTATAGAAAAATTTTCAAAACTCCCTGGAATAGGGCGGAAGACCGCTTCAAGGCTGGCTTTCCACATTCTTCGGGTACCCTGGAGAGAGGCCGAAGAGTTGGCCAAAAGGATCATGGAGGTCAAGGAAAAAATTCGCCTCTGTGGCGAATGCTTCAACCTGACCGATCAAGATCCATGCTCCATCTGCCGGGATCAGGAGCGGAGGGTCGATGAAATCTGTGTCGTTGAGGAGCCCAATGATCTCCTCGCCATTGAGAATACGGGATCTTTCAGGGGAAAATACCATGTCCTCCACGGGACGCTCCGCCCCCTCGAAGGCATTGGACCCGAGCACATCAAAATCAAGGAGTTGTTGAACCGGTTGGAAAGGCACCGGGTCAAAGAGGTGATCCTCGCCACCAACCCCACCCGAGAGGGTGGGGCCACGGCGGTCTATCTAACCCAACTGATCAAGCCCCTTGGAATCAAGGTGACCCGAATCGCCTCTGGGATCCCCGTGGGGAGTGAAATCGAATATTCGGACAGTGTCACCCTGTCCAGTGCCATTGAAGGACGGAGGGAGGCCTAGAGAGTAGTGCGCCAGACGCGTTTGTGGTACAATTAAACAGTCGTTGTGCCCGAAAGGGTCCTTTTTTTTTAGTCTCTTCATTGCCAAGGACGATTTTCCGAGGGAGAGGGGCTTCATGATTGAAATCAGATTTCATGGAAGAGGGGGGCAGGGTGCGGTAACTTCGGCAGAACTTCTCGCCGTGGCGGCTATCAACGAGGGGAGATACGCTCAGGCCTTCCCGAGTTTCGGACCAGAGAGACGAGGGGCTCCCGTGATTGCCTATTGCCGTATCGACGATCATCCAATCCGGATTCGCGCCAACATCTATGAGCCTGATCTGGTTCTGGTTCTGGACGGTTCGATTCTGAAGATTGTGGACGTGGCCGCAGGACTGAAGGCTGACGGAATACTGGTTGCCAACACCCCTCTGTCGCCAGAAGAAATCCGATCGAAGCTGAATATCCAGCAAACGGTAGCCACGGTGAACGCTACAAAGATTGCCATGGAGGCCCTCGGACTTCCCATCACCAACACGACCATGCTCGGAAGCCTGATCAAGGCGTCCGGGGTGATTGACCGAGACTCGTTGATCGAACCCCTGCGAATGCGATTCGGCCGGATCGCCGAAAAGAACATCTCTGCTTATCAACGGGCCTTTGAGGAAACCGACGTGGCATAAGGACAAACAGAAGTCACGGACCGGGGATCCGTTGGTGGCTACCTGTAGAATTCAGAAGAACAACCCTGCTTTTCGACAGGGAACTGAATGTCGATCCCTGATAACCGATTAATGGAGGATGAAAAGTGGCGAAACCCGAAAGTGAAATCACCTGGCGGGACCTGGAAATCGGTTTTGTTGTCACGGAACCGGGAAACGCGAGATGCTATCGGACCGGGGATTGGAAGTCTATGAAGCCGGTCTTGAACCGGGAGCGGTGTATCCACTGCGGACTCTGTTACATCTACTGCCCGGACATGGCTTATGCCCTGAACGCCGAGGGATTCTTTATCTCAGATCTTAACTACTGCAAGGGATGTGGAATCTGCGCCCAGGAATGTCCCACACAAGCCATCACCATGGTTCCGGAGGAGGAAGAGTAATGGGAAAAAGAGTGGGGATGGAGGGGTCTATTGCCGCCAGTGAAGCGATCAGATTGGCCGATGTGGATGTGGTGGCGGCCTATCCGATCACACCTCAGACACACATTGTAGAGCATCTTTCGGAATTTGTGAACAATGGGGAACTGGAGGCGGAGTTTGTTCCCGTCGAGTCGGAACATTCGGCCATGAGCGTCTGTGTCGGCAGCTCTGCCTCTGGCGCCAGAACCTTCACGTGCACCAGCTCCCAGGGTTTGGCCCTGATGAGCGAGATCGTCTACATCGCTCCTGTCCTGAGACTCCCCATCGTCATGATTATTGCCAACCGGTCTCTCTCTGGTCCCCTCAGCATCTGGAACGATCATACCGATGTGATGTCGATCCGGGATTGCGGCTGGATCCAGGTCTTTGTGGAGAACGGCCAGGAGACCTTTGATCATGTGCTGTGGGCATTCCGAGTGGGGGAGGACCGCAGGGTTCTTCACCCCGTTGTCATTAACATGGACGGTTTCATCCTCACCCACACGATTGAACCCATCGAACTGATGGATCAGGAGACGGTGAACCAGTTTCTGCCACCTTATGAGCCTCTCTTCCGGCTCCACCCAGACAGGCCTGTGACCATGGGGTGTTTTGCCATGCCCAGCCTTTACACGGAAGCCAAAAAGGCCCAGGATGAGGCCCTAAAGGCTACCATGCCGACGATTCTCCAAGGATGGAAGGAATGGGGTGACCTGACGGGAAGGTTTTACAACCCGATTGAGGAGTATAGGACCGAGGGGGCTGAGGTGCTCCTGGTGACCATGGGGAGTTTTGGAGAAACGGCCTGTACGGCCGTTGATGCGATGAGGGAGAAGGGGAAGGCCGCCGGGATATTGAAGATCCGCCTCTGGAGGCCCTTTCCTTTTGACGCCTTTCGCAGGGCCGCGAAAAAGGCACGGATCCTCGTTGTGATTGACCGGGCCACTTCCTACGGGGGACCGGGCGGGCCCGTGGCCTCAGAACTGCGTGCCGCCTTGTATGGAGAGGATAAGCAGCCTTCTGTGGTCAGTTTTGTTGCTGGACTCGCAGGGCGGGATGTGACCCCCCAGGATTTTGAGAAAATGGTGGATGAGGCTCTCGAGGGAAAGGCCAGCACCAGGCAGGAAGACTACCAGATCTATGGAGTGAGGGAATAAATGGAGAATTTGAATGTCTATGCCGTGAGACTGTTGAGCCAGAAAGAGCATTTTGCTCCAGGTCATCGGTCGTGCCAGGGATGTGCCGAAGCGCTTGCCGTGAGGCTTGTGGCGAAAGCCCTCGGGAGAAATCTCATTATCGCCCAGGCTACCGGCTGCATGGAGATTGTGGCTTCACCCCTGCCCCTGACTTCCTGGGAAGTGCCCTGGATTCATGTTGCCTTCGAGAATGCCGCCGCCGTCGCATCGGGGATCGAATCGGGTCTCAAGGCTCTCATGGGAAAGGGAAGGCTTCCCAAAAAGCGGATCACGGTCATGGCCATGGCCGGGGATGGGGGAACCAGCGATATCGGTCTTCAGGCCCTCTCAGGCGCCATGGAGAGGGGGCACGATTTTCTCTACATCTGCACGGACAACGAGGCCTACATGAACACGGGCATTCAACGTTCTTCTGCCACTCCTTTTGGCGCCTCGACCACCACCTCACCTGCGGGCAGGGTCGTACCGGGGCAGGCCACCTGGAAAAAGAACATGCCAGCCATTGCCGCTGCTCATGGTATCCCTTACGTTGCCACGGCGTGCCCAAGCTACCCTATCGACCTGGTGAGCAAAGTCAAGAAAGCGGCTGAAACAAAAGGACCTGCCTATGTCCACATTCTCTCCGTCTGCCCCACAGGGTGGCGGTCGCCCACAGGGATGAGTATCCGCCTGGGACGTCTGGCGGCAGAGACAGGCGTTTTTCCTCTCTATGAGGTTGTCAACGGTCGCTATCGGCTCACCATCGACTTTCCCCGTTTGCGTCCCATCAAAGACTATTTCAAGTACCAGGGACGGTTTCGTCACCTGACCGAGGAGTTGAGCGCGCAGATTGAGGAGCGAGTCCATCTCGAGTACAAGGCCCTGAAAGACAAATGCCAGTGATTGGAGGGGAAGGAATGGATGTCGGCGCAGTTGAGGTCATTCTGAAGCGGTACGACTATCAGGATTCGTCTCTCATTGCCATGCTCCAGGATGTTCAGACCGAGATGAATTATCTTCCCAAGGAGGTTTTGGAGTACATGGCGGAAAAGCTGGGCATTCCGCTGACCCGAATCTTTCGGGTCGCCACCTTTTACGGTGCTTTCAGCCTGACCCCCAAGGGCAAACATCAGATCCAGGTCTGTCTGGGGACGGCCTGCCACGTTCGAGGAGCGGGACGCATTGTAGACACCCTGGAGAGGCAACTGAAGATTAGACCAGGAGGCACGACCCCTGATCTCCAGTTCAGTCTGGATACCGTGAATTGCTTGGGAGCTTGTGCGTCGGGTCCAATTGTTGTTACGGACGGCAGGTATTTTGGCGAGATGTCGCCCCTCAAGACGGAAAAACTGTTGAAAGACTATCAAAAAACCGGAAAGGGAAAACCAGAATGAAACGTCTCACCTCGGTCGAAGCGCTCGAGAGAGAACGGGAAAGAATTCAGGCCGCAAGGGATCCCAATCGGCCCTGCATCACAATCTGTACGGGAACAGGGTGTCACGCTGCCGGGTGCTATCCCGTGGCCGAGGCCCTGAAAAAGGCACTGGAGAACGGGGGAGTCGCGGGACAGGTCGATCTGAGAATCACGGGGTGCCACGGGTTCTGCGAGAGGGGCCCCTTGATGTTGATCTATCCCCAAAAGATCCTCTACCAACGTGTCAAGCCGGAGGACGCGGAGACGATCATTTCCGAAACCGTCCAAAAGGGAAAGATCCTTGAGAGACTCCTCTACGAACATCCCGTCACCGGGGAGAAGATCGCCCATGAGGATGATGTTCCCTTTTACAAACTCCAAAGGAGAATCATTTTCGGAAGCAACGGAAACATCGATCCCACAAGCATCGATGACTATCTGGCCATTGGAGGGTACAGCGCCCTCGCCAAGGCCCTCACGTCTATGGAACCGACGGAGATCATCGACGAAGTCAAGAAATCCGGTCTCCGGGGTCGGGGAGGAGGCGGGTTTCCCACGGGGAAGAAATGGGAGAGCTGTCGGAACGCTCCAGGAGACGGAAGATATGTGATTTGCAACGCCGACGAGGGAGACCCAGGGGCTTATATGGACCGGAGTCTTCTGGAGGGAAACCCCCACAGCGTCTTGGAAGGGATGATCATTGGCGGCTACGCCATTGGAGCCAACGAGGGCTATGTCTATGTGCGTAAGGAATACCCCCTCGCGGTGAACAACCTCAAGACCGCCCTGGATCACGCCAGGGGATGGGGCTTTCTGGGTGAAGACATTCTGGGATCTGGATTTGACTTCACCGTGAAGATCAATCGCGGTGGAGGCGCCTTCGTCTGCGGCGAATCGACTGCCATGATGGCCTCCATCGAGGGATACTCGGGTGAGCCCAGGCCCAAACACATCCATACCGTGCAGAGTGGGCTGTATAACAAGCCGACCAATCTCAACAATGTGGAGACCTGGGCCAACGTTCCCTATATCATCAATCATGGTGCCGATCACTATCGGAAGATCGGGACAGAGGGAAGCAAAGGCACGAAGATCTTCTCCCTGGTAGGGAAGGTCAACAATACGGGCCTCGTCGAAGTCCCCATGGGAATTACCCTGAGGGAGATCATCGATGACATTGGCGCAGGGATCATCGGTGGAAAACGTTTCAAGGCTGTTCAGACAGGTGGGCCTTCAGGGGGATGCATCCCGGACTCCCTCATGGATCTTCCCGTCGATTTTGATCGTCTCGACGAGGTCGGGTCGATGATGGGCTCAGGCGGTATGATCGTCATGGACGAGAATACCTGCATGGTGGACGTGGCCAAATACTTCATGAATTTTCTGAAGGAAGAGTCCTGCGGCAAGTGTACCTCCTGCCGAGAGGGCACCAAACGCATGTACGAGGTTTTGAATCGAATCACAGAGGGAGACGGCCGGGAGGGAGATATCGCACTCCTGGAAGACCTTTCCTTTGTGACGGCAGAAGCCTCTCTCTGCGCTCTGGGCGGTACAGCTCCCAATCCTGTCTTGAGCACCATCCGATACTTCAGGGAAGAATATGAGACCCATATCCGGGATAGACGCTGTCCGGCAGGGGTCTGCAAGGCGCTGATCACCTACCGGATCGATCCGACGGCGTGCACCATCTGCGGACGATGCCAGAAGGTCTGTCCCTCAGAGGCAATCGAGGGAAAGGTGAAGACCAAAGAGCCCTTCAAGATCGTTGCAGAGCGATGCATTCGATGCGGCATGTGTTATGAGGCGTGTCGATTCGACGCGATAGAGGTCGCATGATCGCAAGGGGGGGCCAGGAAAACTCTCAAGAAAGGTCGAGGGCAATGGCAAAGGGTGAAACGATTCGATTTACCATCGATGAGCAAGGGGTCGAGGCTGAAACGGGGCAAATGGTGCTTCCCGTCGCCCTGGACGCAGGGTTTGACATTCCCCATCTCTGTTACAACGAGTCGGTGAAGCCCTACAGTGCCTGTCGCCTCTGTCTCGTGGAGGTCACGAAAAACGCAAGAACCCGGTTGACCACCTCGTGCACCTATCCCATCATGGAGGGCATCGAGGTTTTCACCCAAACCGATAGAGTCCTCCGAGCCCGACGACTGATCATCGAATTGATCTGGGCCATGTGCCCTGGAGACGAAGAGATCGCAGAAATGGCCCAGGAGATGGGTGTGGAAGAGGTCCGGTTCGAAAAGGAGGACAAAGACTGCATCCTGTGCGGCCTATGTGGAAGGGTGTGTGAAGAAGTGGTTGGCGCCAACGCTATCCATTTTGCCAGAAAGGGTTCGAATCGAGAAATGATCCCTCCCTTTGCCGGAGAGGCGACCAACTGTATTGCCTGTGGGGCCTGCGTAACCGTCTGTCCGGTTGATGTGATCGGGATGAAAGAAGAGGGAGACGAGCGGACGATCATCCGCTGGAACCGGACGTTGAAAATGAAGAAGTGTAAGATTTGCGGCAACCCTTTCGCGCCCTGGTTCCAACTGGAGAAGTTCCGCGAGCAGGCTCAACTGCCAAAGGGCTTTTTTGAGGTTTGTTACAGCTGTCGAGAATAAGGGACAGAGCGGTTTTCAAAACAGACGCGTCGGTAAATCAAGCAATCGAAAGATACAAAGACTCCGGATCGAGGAAAATCCGGAATCTTTGTATCTAAAGGTCTCTCTTGCCCTGTTTATTCCTCAATCGTCCGAAACTCAACCCTCCGGTTCATGCGCCGGCCCTCTCTCGTCGAATTATCGGCAACCGGTCTCGATTCCCCGTATCCCACAGCTCGCAACCGATGGGGAGAGATGGCATAGTGATCAATCAGATAGGTCGAGACACTCTCCGCCCGTTTCACGGAGAGATCCATATTGGCCTCCTCGCTTCCCCCTGAGTCCGAGTGCCCTGACACCTCAATCTCCAGCCAGGGATTTTCCTTCAAGATCATGCCGAGGCGATCCAGAACAACGATGGCATCTGATCGGATGTCTGCCTTGCGGACATCAAAATAGATCGGAGCAAACTCAAATTCCGGTCTGACTGCCGGAGCGACCACCTCCTCCTCCTCTACCTCGACCTCGACGACCTCAACAACCTCTTTTTCCTTGCACTTCTCAATGGCCTCCATGGATTTCTGCTTTGCGAAGGCAATACTTTCTGCAGCGTCGTCCCAATGCCGCTCCTTCCACTCATGTTCCACATGGTCCATATAAGCCTGCGCCGTGGCATATTCTACGGGTGCACAGTCCTTGCCCCCCATATCTGTGGCTTCCTGAAAGAGGCTCTTGGCCTCATCGTAATCGGCAGACAGCCCGGTTGGAGCGCCCACGGTTGTCACTTTCTTGGGGGCACAACCGGCAAAGGCGACCCCCAGGCACAGCATAACCAGGAAAATCCATTTCCCATATTTACGAATCATAATCTCACCTCCCTTAGCATTATTGAGCCCCTGTCGTCTTTAGGCCTGCCTGTTGAATCCAGTAGTCGAGCTTTCCGCTGAACAACTTGGAGCCAATGGGATCATTCTCCTCGACTTCGCCTTTGAAGAGCTCGAGATAGTTCTCCACCTTGGCGGTTTCGTAGGGCGCCTTTTCCTCGCTCTCCATGTCCTTGAGCGCCTGGAGCTGCGCCTCATAATCGGGGATCATTCTCCTGTAATTCCTCGCGCATCCCGCAAAGAGCACGAGGGACAGTCCCACAACCAAAATCCAGATTCCAATCCTCTTCATCATACGCTCACCCCTTTCAAATTGATATCGGTTTTTTCTTCCATCCTCTCTCCAATCTCCCCATCCCGGATATCGGAAGGGTTCGACCGATTCTTTGCAGGCGATTTCATGAAGTCTCGTCTAAGTTGGCAAGCTCCTGCTGAGTCTCTTCGTTTTTCACCTCCCTTCTCGGAGGGATAGCCCACCCCGTGATATTATGAAAAACGCAATGCCTTTTCAAGAAAAAAATTACGACTTATCGGCTTCCTCTCCTTTTGTTATCATGCCGCCGTAAACGATTCTGCCTCCTTCCAGAAAACCATCGATTCTTCGCCCCCCCCAGGTTCTCCTCTCTGACAATCACGAGCCTGACTGCCAACGACTCTCTGAGCCACTGGAGGGTTTGGTTGACATCTGACGAATCATCTCCCCCGCACGATGAGGTCATCCATAGGCTAGAGAACGACCAAGCATATCATACTTCGAGATACAAATACATACACTGTATCATGTATTTTAGTTGAAAACACCGGGTATTCCTGAGGTAGGGCATTCCTTTTCCCTGGGTTTCCAACAGGGCACACTGAAATGCCTTTCTTGGCCTGACCCTGTTCCATCCGGATTAGGGCTGTTTCAGGGTAACCCGTTCCAACCTACTGGGTGCCGCCTCGCAAAGGCCATCTCCAGAACGACTCCTTACCCCTTGCCTCGTAAATACCGCTCCATGCACTCCTGGCTGCAGAAAAAGACATCCTCTCCCCGAAATCGCTTACGAACAGCGCTCCTTTTCGGAACATAGGTTTGACAGAGAGGGTCCTTCACCAGTTCGTTGCCGCCCACTCGGTCCACGTCCGGATGGGTTCTCGGAGTCTCCCTTTCTCCTTTCCCGGGCCGGAAGAGACCCCTGACCAGGTAGTAGAGAACTAAAAACAGAGCCAGGATAATCAGAATTCTCATGGAATCAGATCTTTTCCACTCCCTCAATCTCCCCCAGGTCAACGAGCAGCTCCTGGGCTGTTTTTTTCAGGCCGGGATGAACCGCTTCAGGATCGATTTCGCAAAGGGGCACCAGCACAAAGGCTCTCTCGTGAAGGTGGGGGTGGGGTAAGTGTAGGTCTTTGCTCGTAAATTGCTCCCCGTTGAAAAGGAGAAGGTCCAGATCGATCACTCGGGGGCCCCAAAAGAGAGTCTTCTGTCGGCCGAGCCCTCTCTCAAGATCCTTGAGACACCTGAGGAATCTATGGGGCCCCCATGCCGTCTCAACCTTGACAACGGCGTTAACAAACCAGTCTTGGTCAAGGTACCCCACGGGCTCGGTCTTGTAAAAAGAGGAGCGTTGGATGATCCGAGTTCCCTCGAGACCACCCACCCGAAAGATGGCACACTCACAGTTGTTGATCTTGTCACCGAGATTGGAGCCAATACCGATGAAGGCGATATGATGATCGATCGAGACCACAGAATAAACTCGTGCTGATCATAGTGACTGAAGGGACCCGACAGGATCTGATCTTCTGACCGTCGACAGAGGAAGAGAACTCAGCCTTCCTTTTTCGTTCCCCCCTCTATTTCCTCGCTCTCTTTGGGCGTGACATCGATGTGGTCAGGTTCCTTGGTGGCCTTCTTGAAATTCTTGATTCCCTTGCCTATGCCGGCTCCGATCTCGGGGAGTTTCCCCGCCCCAAAGATGACGAGAATAATCACCAAGATGACCAGCAACTCGGGCATTCCTATTCCAAACATGACCCCTCCGCATTACGTCGGACAACAACCAAACCCCTCTGTCCCTCGCGAACCGGCCCCCCTCGGACCCCTGCTCCTTTTCATTTGTTCAGCAGGAAGGCGTTTGGCGGAAGTGCATGGGAATCGAACCCACCGTCCCGCTCTCCGCAGGACCACTGGATTTGAAGTCCAGGAGGCCCACCAGGACCTGTCCACTTCCGTCATAATTAATGCCAGAAATGGAATAGAAAGTCAATATCCTTGGCTACAATTCAGGAGTCAAAACCGGAAGTCAGAATTCAGGAGTCAGAAGGCAGAATAAAATAAGCCACGTGGAGCGCTCTGTTTTGTGAAGGTCAGTCATGACCCTTCACCGATTTGAACGGATTGTTCTTGCCCGTGCTTCCCATCTCTCGGCTTGATCTTCTCGGCCAGTCCGCCTGCAAAGCTCAGCCAGATTCTCGCAGACGGTCGCCACATTGGGATGTTGCGGCCCAAGGGCTTTCTCCCATATTGCCAGGGCTCGCTTGTAAAGGGGCTCGGCCCTGGTATACCTGCGCTGGGCCTGGTAAACCGCCGCCAAATTGTTCAGCGATTGCGCCACAAGGGGATGATTCTCACCATGGACTTTCCCCCATATTCTCACTGATCGCTTGTAAAGGGGCTCGGCCTTGAAATATTTGTGTTGTGCTCCGTAAAGCTCTGCCAGATTGTCGAGCTCTGTTGCAACCTGGGGGTGATCTTTCCCAAGTACCCTTTCATCTATCGCCAGTGCCCGCCTGAAAAGGGGTTCAGCCCTGGCATATCTCTCCTGGGAATCATAAACCCGCGCCAGATTGTTTAGGGCGACTGCCACATCCGGATGGTCTCTACCCAGGGCGTTCTCCAATATGTTCAGTGATCGCTTATAAAGGGGCTCGGCCTCAGTATACTTATCCTGGGCTTGATAAAGTAAAGCCAGATTATTCAGGGAAGTCGCCAAATCGGGATGATTCTCACCAAGGGCTTTTTCCTCTATGCTCAGGGCCCGCTTGAAAAGCGGCTCGGCCTCGGTGTATTTGCCCTGGGTGGTGTAGAGTTCCGCCAGATTGTTCAGGGATTGCCCCACGAGGGGATGATTCTCACCGTGGACTTTCTCCCATATTTTCAATGATCGCTTGTAAAGGGGCTCAGCCTTGGCATGTCTGCCCTGGGCTTGGTAAACCGCCGCCAAATTGTTCAGCGATTGCGCTACATCGGGATGACCCAGCCCAAGGGCTTTCTCCCTGGTTTTCAGTGATCGCTTGTAGAGGACCTCAGCCTCAGCATATCGGCTCTGAGACTGATAGAGTTCCGCCAGATTGTTCAGGGATTGCCCCACATAGAGATGATCTCGTCCAAAGGCTCTCTCATCTATTCCCAGGGCCCACTTGAAAAGCGGCTGCGCCTCGGAATACTTGCCCTGGGCTTTGTAAAGTTCCGCCAGATTGTTCAAGGATTGCCCCACGTCGGGATGGTCTTTACCAAGGGCTTTCTGCCTTATTTTCAGTGATCGCCTGTAAAGGACCTCGGCCTCGGCATATCTGCCCTGGTCCTGGTAAAGGGCTGCCAAATTGTTCAAGGATTGCCCCACATCGGAATGGTCTTTACCAAGGGCTTTCTGCCTTATTTTCAGTGATCGCCTGTAAAGGACCTCGGCCTGGGCATATCTGCCCTGGTCCTGGTGAGCCGCCGCCAGATTGTTCAGGGAAGTCGCCACATGGGGATGATCTGGCCCAAGGGCTTTCTCCAATATGTTCAATGACCGCTTGTAAAGGGGCTCGGCCTCAGCATATCTGCCCTGGGCTCTGTAAAGCCCCGCCAGATTTTTCAGGGAAGTCGCCAAATCGGGATGATTCTTACCAAGGGCTTTCTCTACGATCCCGAGTGCCACCTTGAAAAGGGGCTCGGCCTCAGCGTATCTGCCCTGGGCCTGATAAACTAGAGCGAGATTGTTATGAGAAGTCGCCACGAGGGGATGATTCTTCCCATAGGCCCTCTCATCGACTCCGAGTGCCCTTTCGTAAAGAGGTTCAGCCTCGGCATATCTTCCCTGGTGTTGATAAACCAGCCCCAGGTTGTTCAAGGATCGCGCCATCTGGGCATGATCTGGCCGAGGGGCTTTCTCCAATATCTTCAATGACCGCTCGTAAAGGGCCTCGGCTTCAGCGTATTTGCCCCGGGCTCTGTGAAGCTCCGCGAGATTGCTCAGGGCCTTTGCAAGCTCAGGGTCATCTTTCCCAAAGACCTTCTCAGCTATTGCCAGGGCCCGCTTGTGAAGAGGCTCGGCCTCAGCATATCTGCCCTGGGCTTGGTAAAGGGCTGCGAGATTGTTCAGAGAAGTCGCCACATCGGGATCATTTTCACCCAGGGCTTTCTCCCTTATCTTCAGGGCCCGCTTGTGAAGGGGCTCGGCCTCAGCATATCTGCCCTCAGCCTGATAAAGGAATGCCAGGTTGTTCAGGGATTGTGCGACATGGGGATGGTCCGAACCAAATGTGCTTTCTGCAACTTTCAAGACCTCTTCAGCTACCAGGGCTGCCTCTCCATATCGTCCTTGTTCATAAAGCGCGAGAACCCTCGTACTCTGCTCATTCCACAATGCCTCCTGGGCGGAGGTGGATGCTGTGTAGAATAGGGCCAGTACCGCCAACAAGACGATTTGTGCTGGTGTTCTCATGATTCTAAGCCCCCTTCTTCTTCGTCGTGCCCCATTCACACCACATCGGAGTATTGACGAACTGTGGGGGAGCGGAGCGTGCCAACAGCCCCACCTCCCTGAGACTCCGAACAGGGTGAGAGTGTCTGTTGATGAGCCAACTGGGACACATTTGCCCATTGGGCTGGCAGTTGTCATCAAAACCTAAACAGCGGTATGAGTGGAGTTCTCTTTTTCAGGTGTGCCTTGAGCTACTGCAAATGGCATGCCCACATCAACCCAAACCATCATGCCCCGGACTTGCGGCACCCTTACAGGCCTAATGATCGAATACCTCAAACCCATTCCATGGGTAAGATTTGGATCCGGTTTACACCGGGCCAGCGAGGTTTTCTTATTCCACTAAAATAGTGCGTCAGGATTTCTACAGTTTTCGCTGAAACTGTCGATTCTATATTTGACGGTCTTCCAAAAGTCCGGAAATACATGGCAGAGCACTTCCCTGGAGACAGACCCACCCAAGGTGTGTGGATTCCTCAAAGGCGGGTTAAACTGTTCTTTCTCTGATTTCAGTCTTTGTCAGTGCAATACGGCATCGATTGTGGGAAAGCATGCCATTTCGTTTTGGAGGTCCTCTATGTCTGATGCTCCAAGAATCCTGATAGCCGATGATGATCCCTCGTTCTGCGATACGTTAGAGCACCTGTTAACCCCCAAGGGCTATGAGATAGACGTAAGGAGCAAAGGCCGCGAGGCCTCAGAATGTATTCTCAGGAAGGCTTTTGACCTTGTATTGCTGGATACAGGCCTGCCGGACATAGACAGCTTCCAAATCGTGGCCCATATTCATCGGCACAGTCCGGATACCCTAGTCATCATGCTAGCAGAAGATGGGGCTCTAGGGGGCGGGGTAGAAGCATTCAAGGACGGTGTCTACAATTACCTGAGAAAACCGCTTCAGTCTGTTGAGTTGCTAAAAGCGGTGAGAAATGCCCTTGATCACAAAAGATTGCGAGACGAGCGCAAAGCGTCGGAAAGAGCTCTTCGAGAGAACGAGCAGCGCCTTCGCACCTTAGTCGAAAACTCCCTAACCGGTATTTGCATCATTCAGAAAAACAAAATTGTCTATCAAAATCCGGAGCACAAGAGGTTGTACAGCCGTCTCTCTGGGCAATCCTTGAATAGGCTGATCGGTTATGTTCATCCAGATGATGTGAAAAAAGTCCTAGGGTGCTACCGGAGCTTGCTTTCTGGCAAGACCCAATCCGTCGAGACCGATTTCAGGTTTTATCCATCCGGTGTCGGAGGCAGAGCAACCGAAGTGCGGTGGACCCAGTGCCGTGCAGGTCTATTCCCTTATCGGGGTATGGAAGCCATCATGGTCAATATGATGGATATTACCCGGGCGAAAGAACTGGAACAAATACTGAGAGTAAAGAGCAAGATGATCTCCCTGGGACGGGTCGCTGCCGGAATTGCGCATGAAATAAGAAATCCCCTGACAGGCATAAACTCCTATCTATATACCTTCGAAGATTTACTGGATGAGGAAATTCTTTCCCCTGAGAGCGTGCAAATGATGCGAAAAATCGTCAGACAACTCCAGAACGCATCAAATAAGATCGAGTCTGTTATCAAAAGAGTCCTGGATTTCTCCAGGCCCGGGGCTCCTTCAATGGCTCAAATAAACTTGAATCAATCTCTGGAAGAAGCCATCAACCTGTCTGCGGTCAGCCTGAGAAAAAAGGGGATCAAGATAGAAAAATCAATGGATCAGGATCTGCCGCCGTGTTATGGGGATACCCATTTGATCGAGCAAGTGATCTTGAACCTCATTGACAATGCGGTCAAAGCCATGGAAAAAACCGAGGGACCCAGAATCCTAAGGATAACCTCCGGCTCCCAAAAAAACCGTATTCTCATCAAGGTCTCCGATTCCGGTCCCGGCGTTCCTCGAGAATTCAGAGACAAGATCTTCGATCCCTTTTTTACGACTGAAACGGATGGATCAGGGATAGGCTTGGCCATCTCTCAGAGAATCGTCCATGATCATAACGGATCGATCAGGGTAGCGAGCAATGCGCGGGGGGGGGCTGAGTTCACGATTGAACTGCCCGTCGAAAAAAGGAGAAATCCAACATGATGTCTTTCACCATTTATGTGGTTGATGACGAACAGGTAGCCAGGGAGGGCATTTCTCTGGCCCTCAGGAAAAGCTATGAGGTCAGAGCTTTTCCAACAGCGGAGGCTGCCCTTGACGGCATGGTGACCGAACCTCCTGACTTGGTTCTTCTTGATATCGGGCTTCCGGGCATGAGCGGAATAGAGGCGCTTGAGAGAATCAAGAGCCTCTATCCAGAGATGATCGTGATCATGATAACCGCTTATGAAGACGTCAAGACAGTGGTCTCTGCCATGAAAGGAGGGGCCCACGATTATGTGGTCAAGCCACTGCAGATGGACGGCCTGATGGTGAGTGTTCGAAACGCCCTGGAGACGATTCGATTGAGAAAGGAGATCCAGTCACTCCATGAAAGATACCTAAAGGAGAATCTACCCTGCTTTATTGGAGACAGTGACGCGAGCCAGGATGTGATGGATGTCGTCATAAAAGTCGCCCAAAGCCCTGACACCCCGGTTCTTATCATTGGTGAAACCGGCACGGGTAAGGAACTGATTGCTAAGGCGATTCATTACCGAAGCCCCAGGTTCCAAGGGCCCCTGATCTCTTTGAACTGTGCCGCAATTCCAAAAGATCTTATTGAAAGCGAGCTTTTTGGATATGAAAAAGGCGCCTTTAGCGGAGCCGAGGCATCAGGGAAAACGGGGCTGGTGGAAAAGGCTGCCAACGGGACCCTTTTCCTCGACGAGGTAGGAGATCTGAGTAACGAGGCCCAAGCAAAGCTAATGCGATTTCTGGAAGACGGCGAGTATTATCGAGTCGGCGGCACAAAGAAGAGAATGGCCCAGACAAGGGTCGTTGCCGCTACGAATAAGGATCTTCCCCGTATGATAAAGGAAGACCGCTTTAGGCAAGATCTCTATCACCGGTTGGCGGTTGTCAAGATCGAGGTTCCCTCCTTAATCGAGCGTCGTGAGGATATCGTCCCCATTGCCAGGCACTATTTATTAGAATTTTCCCGGAGATTTGGCAAATCCTATACGACCATTTCGTCCGAGGCTGAGACGACTTTGAGGGAGTTTAGCTGGACCGGCAACGTTCGCCAATTGAAGAACGTCATTGAAAGGGGGGTCCTCTTCGGCGAGGGCCCTGAGCTGTCGCTCCAGGATCTTGGCTTAGAGGAGTTAGGTAAAGACGACGGTTTGAAAAAATTTGAAGATGGAACGAGGCTTCCATCTCTTTCCCCATCAGGTATGGACCTCCCCTCGTTTCTGGCATCCATAGAAAAATGCTATTTCGAAGAAGCCCTCAAGATCTCCAAGGGCAATGAAAGCGAGGCGGCGAAACTACTTCAGATAAGCCGTGACACTTTCCGATACCGCAGGAAGAAACGCGATCATGCTGATTGAAGCCTGTCCGTTGCCTGTCGCGGGATCGACGGCACTTTTGTGTCATTTCCCCCGTTTTGGGTGGGTCATATCCCCCAATCCAGCTGCCGAAAAAATCTGGATTTCTTGCTGCTGGACACTTCAACTATTTAAATCCAATGGGTTTATCAGGGAAGAAACGAATCTGGCATAGTTCTTGCGAAGTGCCCAACCAGAGAACCCTGTTTACTCGGGCTAGCTCAGTCCTTCGCCAAAGATCTGGATCTGGTGAGTGCAACTTGAGCGAGAAAGTAAGGCAGGAGGCATGCATCCATGAAGAACATACTGATCGTAGACGATGAACCGACTCTGCTCCGCATCCTCACGATGCAGTCTAAATCGGACGAGTACAAGGACCAATTCAATCTCTACACGGCCCGAAACGGTAAAGAGGCGCTCCGCGTTCTTGAGTCGACCGTGATAGATTTCGTTGCAACGGACCTAAGAATGCCCGAAATGGACGGCATCGAACTCCTGGCTCACATGAGCACAAAGTTTCCCTCTGTACCCGCGATCGCGATGAGTGCGTTCAGCACCCCGGAAATCGAACAGCATCTCAAGAAAATGGGGACTTTGCGAGTATTGGACAAGCCGGTGGACTTTCAGACACTGGCCGGTACCATAGAAGATTTGGCCCGTTCCCATGAGGATGGGGCGTTAAAAGGTATATCGGTTGGTGGTTTCATCCAGCTTATTCAAATGGAAGAGAAGACCTGCCTCTTGGAAGTGCAGGGTGAGAAGAATTGGAGGGGATTTCTCTATTTCAAGCGGGGTGATCTGGTTGATGCATCCTGTGGAGACTGTCAGGGAGAGCGGGCTGCCCTTGAAATGATTGGATGGGACAACGTAAAGCTCTTCCTTCGAGACCTGTCGAAGAAGAATCTGGAGAAGCGGATCGACAAAGGGATCATGTTCCTGATCATGGAGGGGTTGAGGCTGAAGGACGAAGCCGGCAAAGCTGAAAAGAGTGAATCGCCCAAGTCACCCTCGGTCGCTGAAATCCAGGATGAGAGTCTGATGGATGAATTGCAGGGCCTTCTGGACGAATTACATCAAGATTCGGAAACAGCAAGCCCGGAGGAAGGACGTAAGGATCAAGAATCCAAAAGAACCGAAGGGACCACCCCCGTCGAATCTGTTGGGAAAATCCTTGGGATCATCAATTCAAAACTCAGGGGGAGTGAACTGTTCCAGGCCGTGTTCAGGGAGATCCATAGCATCGTCCCCTTTGATCTGGCGATGATTATGACCCGGGAAAGATCCAGGCCCGGTTTCTTGAAAGTGCTTGATTTGATGGCCACAGGGATAACGACCATAGCCAAGAGCGCCTCCTACCCCCATCAGGACTCCATTATGGCCACGGCCCTGAAACAGCAAACCACGCTGATTGTGGATGATACAGGCCCACTTTCCCATCCGGTTGAAAAAGAACTCTTCGCGAATCATGGCTCCCAGGCATGCCTTCTTGCTCCGTTAGTAACGGAAGGAATCGCGACGGGACTATTGGTCTTGACTGCTAAGAATCCCGGTATTCTATACGATGTTCAGCGCGCCATGGAATGGATCGCAAACGGGATTTCTCAAGCTGTGGAACGGGATAGCCTGTCTGCCGAACTTGTCAAAAGCAAGCAGGCCTTGGATGCAAGCAAGTGGATCGGACGCGTACTTACCTCATGGACGTTTGATATCAACAGAGTCCTAAGGTACTCAATGCAAATGATTCAAAAGGTCATTAACGTGGAAGCAGGTTTTTTGTTGTTGAAGGTCAAGAATGAACTTCAGGTTGCGACTGCCTTTAACGTTAGCGCTGAATCGATGAAAAAACTCCGGCCCAAAATTGGGCAAGGAATTGCCGGCCATGTTGCGGCAAGGGGTGAATCCATCATCGTGAATGACACACAAAAATCGTCCCATTTCTCTTCTGGCGTCGATAAAGGGACAGGTCTCAAAACGCGGTCTGCTTTGTGCGTACCCATGGTTGTGCAGGGAAAAGTTATCGGAGTCATTGAGGTGATCAACAAAGTAAAGGGAGATTTTGATGCCGGTGATGAAGACCTCTTGCAATCCGTTGCAGACTCGGTGGGTATTGCAATTAAGAGCGCCCATCTCTATAGGAAGGCCGTTTCCGGGGCCAAACATGATCCTGATGAGCGGGATAAGAGCGAGAAGCGCGTGCTCAAGGAGGTTCAGGGGTACGGAATGAATTCACCCCTGGAAGACCTGGCTTTGATCTACCGGAAAGATCAAACCCCTCTTGCTTAAGAAGGCTGACCAACTGAATTTACCCGGGTTTTCTTCTAACGATCGTATCATTACGACGCTGGATGCCCCTGCGGCGTCTCTTGTCCTGTGGGCGGAAAAGCGCGTAGACATGCTCCTCAGGCTGAATGACGAGGTGCAGTCAGAGGCGAGAAGGACAGACGGATATCATTCCATCATGAGCACAGGAGACCGGAAGCAATGCTTGTCAAAGGTTGGAGAAAAATTCTAGTCCGATCCGGTGAAGGCCTCCTCGCGATACTCCTGGTTCTGGTTTTTTCTTTAATGCTTCTGGGCATTTTGAATGCCCTCTTTCCCTCGGGTACCAGCCTTAGGGCGATATTAGCCGGCCAAAAGGTATCGGAGTCGACCGGCCTATCAGAAGGAGGGAGAAGCAAGCTCTTGGTTGTTCGGGGTGAACAGGAGTCCGATCTTGCACCCCATGAAAACTGGGCGGCCCAGCTAAGCCAGATACGAAACACGGTAAAAAGCAAACGTGCCGAGGCAATTGCCTGGCGAACGGCAAAAGAAGGGAAATTCCTGTATGACCGCGATGCCGTTCAAACCCTCAACCGGTCTGCGGCGCTCATTGAATTTGATGAGGATACCACGCTCGATATGGGGGAGAATACCCTGGTCATCATAAAACGTCTTGCACAGGATCCGTTGTTCAACGAGAAACGGTCCTTTACGGTTTTGGTAGACGGAGAACTACGAGGCAAGTTAGCTGAATCTGAACAGAGATCCGTTCATTTAGAGATTGATACACCTGGCGCCAAGGTGCGCACCCAGAGTGAACTCGTGGCTCAGGGCCCGGTCGATTTTAAGGTCTCGGTGAATCCGGACAAGTCTTCAACGATCGCGGTCTACGAGGGTTCCGCCGAGATTTCGGCGGAGGGCAAAAAAGTGATCCTCGGAGCGAATCAGGCGACCGAAGTGCCCCTAAAGCATGCGCCCCTCCCCACCAGGCCTCTGCCAGAACCGGTTAAGCTGAAATCACCCCCTGGTTCCAGTTTCTATTACTATCGTGATCATCCGTCAAAAATCCGATTTGCCTGGCAAAGCCTGCCTGGTGCAACGAGTTATCATTTTGTCCTGGCCCGTGACGCCTCCTTCCATGATATGGTCACAGATAAACGACTTTCAACGACAAGCCTCACCCATAGCAACCTGAAAAAAGCGACCTACTTCTGGAAGGTCAGTGCCCTTGAGAAAAGCGTTGAAGGGTTCTTTAGTGAAACACGGCGATTCCAAGTGGTACAGGATCAAGAGCCACCAACCCTTCAGGTCCAGTTCCCACCGGAAACCGTCAACAGTGAAAGCTATACCCTCCGTGGGAAAGCTGAGCCAGGGGCCCGGGTTTTTGTGGGGGGCAACCGGGTCAAAACCACCAGGACTGGAAGATTTCAGTACAAGCTGAAGCTTCGACTGGGCATAAATACGATTGTCGTGGAGGCGATTGACGCCATGAACAACGTTGCCTACCGATCGCAGCGTGTCAAAAGAAAAACCTAGTTTGATGTCTCGGAATTCGTCCATTTTGCGCTGTTCTGCTGCCATGGCTGGAAAGAGCGAGACGAATTAAGCTGTAGACGAGAGGGATGTGCCCATGCGACTGCGATTTCCCATACGGTTTAAAATCCTGATAGCGCTGCTGCTCGTTATCACAATCGTAGTGACCATGATAACCTTTACCATGGCCAACCTGTTTCACACCGACAAGGCGGCTTACATCCACGACCTCACCTCAGAGATGGCAATGCACACCGCTACAGAGACCGGCGCGTTGCTCGTCGGTTATCGTCAACGCCTTCAGGTGTTCACCCGGCTTATGCTTGAGCGGGAGATGTCCCCGGATCATAAGACAAGGCTGCTAGGTCAACTGTTCGAGGATTTCCGGGAGTTTGTGGCAGTCACCTTGTATGTGAAAGGGGCTGAGCCTGCCACCGTTTACGATGCAGAAACACTAAAAGCAGCGGGACTAACAAAAGAAAGCCTCTTCTCGCATCGCAAGGATCATCCCCTTCCTTTCGATCTCATCGAAGGGGGTGAGGTATTTGTCACAAACTCGACAATGTCCAGCAAACTCCCAACATTTACCCTGGCCATGTCGCATCGGTCCCAAGACGGGACGAAAGAGAATGCGGTCGTGGCGGCCGTCGTGCGCTCAGGAGGTCTTCAGCGCTTGGCCTCCCGCTCCAAGGTGTTCACCACCTTTATCGTGGATCACAACGGCAATGCTTTGGCCCACACCGATCCGCAGAAGGTGATACACCGCACCCCGATACCATGGGTGTTGGAGATAGAAGGGCTTCAGGCGCAGCAAAGCCATGGAACAACTGTAGAGTATGCCAACAACGGCAGGGAGATGGTCGGTGGTTTGGCAAGTGTCGGGGCCAGTGGTTTGCTCGCCGGGGTCCAGATTCCCAAGGCCGCAGCCTATCTTACTGCTCGCCAGTTGCTGAACAGTATGGTCGTCCTTTCAGTGGTTCTTCTCATCATTTCAGCCATACTCAGCTCAATCGGGGCACGACTGATCACTCACCCCCTTGAGCGGTTGTCAGACGCAACGAAAGCCGTAGCGAAAGGTCAGTTCGATATACAGGTCACCTCCTCATCACGGGACGAGATTAATGATCTGGCCCGGTCTTTTAATCAGATGGCTTCAGAGCTCGATTCCCGTGAAAAGGCTCTTAAGGAGGCCCAGGCGGCTCTCGTCCAATCTGAGAAGATGGCTGCCTTCGGTCAGCTGGGGGCCGGGATAGCCCATGAGGTAAAGAATCCACTGGCCGGGATTCTGGGCTTGACACAGCTTTCCTTACGAAAGACCGAAAAAGGAACCCTGATCTCTGAGAATCTTAACATCATTGAGAAAGAGACGAAACGTTGTACGACGATCATTCAAAATCTACTGAAATTTGCCCGACAGGAGAAAGTGGCATTCGAACCGGTTGATATCAACCAGATTGCGCAAGATGCCACGGCGATTGTTGAACACCAGCTTGAAATGCACAAGATAAGACTGACGAAAGATCTCGCCTCCCCTCTTCCCACGATATGGGGCAATGCCAACCAGATCCAGCAGGTGTTGATAAATCTCATGATCAATGCTCAGCAGGCGATGGAAGGCTATCCCGGTGAGATTACCGTGACAACCCTCAGTCTGGATTCCAGCCATGTCCAATTGCGAGTCGCCGACACCGGCCCCGGCATACCGGAAGACGTGCAGGCAAAAATCTTTGAACCCTTCTTCACGACCAAACCGGTCGGCAAGGGCACAGGGCTGGGGCTTTCGGTGAGCTACGGCATTATCAAGGAGCATAAAGGCGATATTCGGGTGGAAAGCTCGACTGAGAAGGGGACGACCTTTGTGATCGACTTTCCGGTGGAAGGCTTAAATGCGGTCTGTCCTGAATGCGGACAGACATACAAGATCCAACGAAATCAGGTTGGCCTCAGAAACAGGTGCAAGAAGTGCGGAACCACATTTGAGATAAAAGAACATGTTTGATGTTAAATAACCTCTTTAAGCCAGAGCTTTGCACCGGAGACTCAGAGATTTGAAACAATATCGAATGGCCGCGGGGATTTGAACAACTGTTCACATGAAAGGTAGGTTCTCTCATGATGACCACGATAAAGGATATACCTGTATTGGTTGTGGATGACGAGTATAGCGTCCGGAGCGTGTTGTCGCAAGTGCTGCAAAGCCATGGATTCAAAGTGACAGCGACGGAAAGCGGAGAGAAAGCACTCAGGCTCTTCAAACAAAGGCCCTTCGATCTGGTTATTGCCGATATCGTATTGCCAGGGATGAACGGCATTGAGCTTCTTGAAAAAATGAAAGCGCGTTACCCTTCCGTGCAGGTAATCATCATTACCAGCCATGCTTCCCTGGATACAGCGATTCGGGCCCTCAGGTGCGGAGCCTATGACTATCTTCTTAAGCCTTTTGAAGACATTAGCCTGGTCTCAGCAGTGGCAAGACGGGCCATCGAGAAAATCAGCCTGATGTCTCAAAATCGGAGATTGATCGCCAAGCTTAAGGGTAAAAACGAGGAACTCGAACGGCGCGTAGCGGAGCGGACTGCCGAGCTCGAGAAAACCAACGCGCAACTGATGCAGGAAATAAAAGAACGCATCAGGGCGCAAGATGTAGCTGAGACCGCCAACCGGGCCAAGAGCGAATTCTTGGCCAACATGAGCCACGAACTCAGAACGCCTCTGAACCACATGATCGGTTTTACTGAAATTGTTCTGAACAAGAACCTCGGAGACTTGAACGAAATTCAGGAGGAATATCTCAATGACGTTCTGCAAAGCAGCGAGCATTTGTTATCCTTGATTAATGACGTCCTGGACCTTTCCAAAGTGGAAGCAGGTCGGCTGAAGCTGGTGCTCTCAGATACGGATCTCAAATTGCTTTTAAAGAACAGCTTCAAAATTATCAAGGAGCAGGCCATGAAGCGCAACATAAAACTGACGATAGACATAGATGGTGTCCCCGAGACCATAAGGGTAGATGAGGGAAGACTAAAGCAAATCATCTACAATCTTCTCTCCAATGCAGTAAAATTCACGGGGGATAGTGGAGAAGTACGCTTGGGCGCACGAATGGTGGATTGTATTGTTCGGCCTGGCCTGCGACGGGGAGACCCAGAGGGTTTCCAGGTTGTCCAAGCTCGGGTTGACGGCGGGAATGGCGCGAGTACCAAGACCAAGAAGTGTGTTGAGCTTTTCGTATCTGACACCGGGGCTGGGATAAGGCCGGAGGACCAAGAGCGCATTTTCGATCGCTTTGAACAGGCTGATGCATCCTCGGGCCGTAGGTTCCAGGGGACAGGGTTAGGCCTGTCTCTGACCAAAAGCCTCGTTGAACTCCACGGTGGAAAGATCCGGGTTCTGAGTGAGGGAGAAGGTAAGGGGAGTACCTTCAGTTTTGTTATTCCGGTTTAGGTTTGGTGGACCCGTTGATGAGTCGGGTCGCCCATCCAAAGGGGCGAATCAGATGAGAGCAGTGAGAAAACCTGTCATGAAAACACCGACCCTATTGATTGTCGATGATGAAGAAAAAAACATCAAACTTCTGAAAGCCATGCTCATGGCGGAGAATTATAACTTACGTGGAGCCCTCAGCGGGAAAGAAGCCCTTCGAATGGTGGACGAAACCTTGCCGGATCTGATCCTACTGGACGTAATGATGGCAGAGATTGACGGTTTTGAGGTGTGCAAGAGGCTGAAGGACGATGAAAAGACTCGAATGATCCCCGTTGTCATGGTCACGGCCTTACGGGAAAAAGAACACCGCATCAAGGCGATGGAAGCGGGCGCAGACGATTTTCTGAGCAAACCGGTGGATCAAACCGAGTTGTTGATTCGGGTCAAATCGCTGCTCCGTATCAAGTCTTATCATGATGACCTGCTTAAGAGTTTCAGGAAAATCGCCGAGAAAAACGGAAAAGTTCAAGAACTTGAAGGAATCAAAGATGGGTTAACCCATATGATTATCCACGATCTGAGGGAGCCTCTTACCGCAATATCCCTGAATGTCGAGTTGATCTTAATGGAAAGACAGAAGTTCTCTGAAAGTCAACTTCAGAAAATGGAAAAATGCTTTAGCTACTGTCAGGAACTTAGCGAGCTGATCCACAGCCTCCTGGATATCAACCGGATGGAGGAGGGGAAACTGGAGCTCCATAAAGAGGAGACAGATCTGACCGAACTGATCGAGGACGTGTTGGAGCAGTTCACTCCAAGAACAGAGGAAAAACGACTGTCCCTATCCTTTTCCAGCCCTGGAGATATGCCTTCCATCCAGGTTGACCGCGGAATCATGAAAAGAGTGGTTGGCAACCTGCTTGGTAATGCGATCCGGCACACCCCCGTAGGAGGGGCCATAGAAGTCGCCATCGATCCTCTTCCCCAAAAAAGAAGCCTCTGTCTCAGCGTAAGGGATAGCGGGAATGGCTTGGCCCCCGAGTATCACGAAAAGATATTTGAAAAATTCGAACAGGCAAAACTGAGGCGGGCTGGAGTCACGTTTGGAAGAAGTGGTTTGGGCCTGAGTTTTTGCAAAATGGCCGTTGAGGGTCATGGCGGGAAAATCTGGGTTGAGAGCGAAGGCGAAGGCAAGGGGTGTACCTTTAAGTCTCTGATTCCGGTTTGACCTGAAACCAACCTGGCAACGGGGAATTTGCATTCTTGAAGCGCGACGCCGGTAGGCATCGACTTGAACGATCAAGATCCGATCAGTTGGAGCTCAGCCAAGGTTGCCAGCAATCTCTTGTTGCCAAAAATTGCCAAATGCTATGAACCTATTTCATAGATGGGGCAAAAGATGTTGCTGGTCTTTCATCTCAATATGCTCATCTTATTGACCTCTTTTCTTAGTGCTCCAAGGGCGTGACGATTTCCCGACATTCCCCGAGGTTTTCGGGGGGCTCCAAAAAAACAAGGTGACAAAAGAGGTCAATGGGGGCGTGGAGGGTTCTGATTCGGAGGAAGTGGATCTAGCCATTCCTCTTCATTGCCCCGTCCTCAAGCAAAAGCGTCCTCACCCGGTCCAAAGAAAGCCCCATGATCCTGAGAACCTTGGTCCTGGAGGTGTGTCCTGAGAGGATCTCGACCCAGGAGGGGGGTATGTCAAGTGTCCCCGCAAGAAACCTTCTCAGCTCACGATTTGCGGCTCCTCCTACAGGGGGGCTGGTGATACTCACCTTGAGAGCATCCCCATGAATCCCAAGGATCGCGTCTTTTCTTGCGCCAGGTCGGACATAGACCCTCAGTCTTACCCCGTCTCTCTCTTCAATCAGTTTCATCGATGGGTGACGGCTGAAGATCCCTCCCCTTCATTCAGAACCCATGTCCAAATCCGGGGCCAGGACCGTGAGCTTGGCCGGTATAACCTTTCTGTATACCTCCTGAGGGTGAAGCCTTTCCCCATTAACCGTGAGGAGATCCCGTTCTATCTCGATTCCGAAGAGGCGGTTGTTTTCCTCCAAGTATGGCCGGATGAGGGACCAGTCGCGGTCGAGGAACGCTGCGAATTCCCCACCGTTGAGCTGGTGTGCCGTGAGTCTCTCATGGGGGTCTCTGATATAGATGGCACCCCCGCTCGCCAGAGAGAAGAGGTTCCCTCCTGGATAGGGTGTGGCTAGCTCCCTGACCTGACCATCCTTGTCGAAACAGAGGCCATTGACAATCGCAAACCCCCCTCCCTTGAGGGGATCGCCGGCCATGAACGATTCGGCCAAATAGTCGAGACACGTGCCATTGATCACCACCCTCGGGGCACCTACAGCGTTGATCAACGGCCGACCTGCAGCCTGCCCCCTGACATAGACCGACCCTCCTTTGGCCCCGTAGAGAAAGGTCTGACCCACGTCCCCGTGGATGACGATTTTCCCTGATTTGAGGATCTGTCCCACCTGATCCTGACCGCTGTCATGCACGATGAGTTCAGCACCATCCATGGAAGAGGCGAGATAATCCCCCGAGCTACCGAAGACATGAAGGCAGACCCCTTGGCTTCTCGGACCTAGGCCTGATCCTACGAAACGATGGCCTTTGAGCCTGTAACAGATCAGCCCCTTCCATCCCATCTCCCAAGCCTCAACCAGAAACCGGGCGAGGCATTCGTGGCCCTCAATGGGGAAGTCCCGACCATCGACAGCCAGCCATTGGCTGCCCACTGGGGGAAGCATCTCCTGACGGTGCTGCCAATCCATCCTCACATGGGAACCGGGTTGATCGTTGGCCAGGGGGAGGGAGTCAAAAACCCGGTTGAGGGAAGAGCGAGACCAATGGAGGATCTGATTCCGTCGGTAAGGACCGGTCGGGTAACACCGGTCGTTCAGTAGGGTCAGAATGTCGATCATTCGCTCCCTGATCTTCCCATCTTCCTCCTGTGCCCTTTGTGCCAGAAAGTCAAACAGGTCTTTGGCGTCCCCCTGGCCGCTGTGGATCAAAGCCGAAATCTGCCGGAACTGGGTCTCCTTCTCTGGAAGCTCGACCAGGGTCTCCCTGATTTTCAAGGGGTCACGTTTGGGAACTCGCCTCCGGGCGGGCAGATCGTCGTGAACGGGGGGACTCAGGGTCTGACCGAACTTATTGGTACAGATCAACCGCTTCGCTCCGTTTTCTTGTGCTAGACTGAAAATAAAGGCCCCCCCGTCTGTGTGGCTCCCCCCCCGGGCATTCCAGTAGAAGTCAGCCACAGGGCAAATCCTCTCATCCTCTTTGGACAGGCTCTCTAAAGTGGCGTCGATCGCCTGCTTTTCCGAGGCAATCAGACCCACGGAGACCTCGCCTCCATGGAGGGCAAACACCTGAGGCCGGAGCATGGCGGTGTCCGTGATGCCGATGAGCTGCCACACTTTTGCCCCAGCAGTCGTACGGGCGATAATGAAAAACCAGGGTCCGTCCGGAGAACCGTGGATGTGAGTCTGCTGGATGGCCCTGTATATCGGTTTCTTCTCAGGGGGCAGCAGTTCGTAGTCGAGTTCAGTCGTGGGAGCCAGCGCCTCGATAATGTATTCCAGGGGGTAGTGATAGCGCCGATTGAGAAGGTCGAAAACGAGAACGGCAACCTCTGTGTCGGTCAGAAACTGGGGGGCGCGGCCTCTTTGACTCAAGTATTCGGTTACAGAGTGGTAGTTGGCAAAATCTCCGTTGTGAACCAAAGCCTCGTGCATTCCCATGAAAGGATGAGCCCCTCCCGGATGCCATACCCTTCCCTTGGTCGGATAGCGCTGGTGACCAATCCAAACGTGGGCCTTCACGTCTTCCAAGCGGTAATAGTGGACCACATGCTCGGCATATCCCACAACCTTGAGAATAAACATGTTGCGGCCGTGGGAGAGAACGAAGGCCCTTTTTTCTCCCAGAGAACTGTAGAATTCCTCGTTTATGCGAAAAGAGTTTTGAAAGACGAACTCATCTTCAGCCTCGAGGGCCCTGTCGTCCTCCCAGCCCATGGAAGCCAGGAAGGAACCCAGAATATCCTCTTTGACGCGGCAAAAATAGCGCCACACGTCCGGTGGCCTGACTTCCAATCCTTGCATGTCCCGATAGTCTCCTGCCGTGGAGATGGGACCTGCCTGATGCACATGAAAATGGGGGAAGATGTATTTTTTTTCAATGGCTGACCTGCAGGTTGGATCGAGGAGGGCGATCTGAATCAGGTAATCCTCTTCGAGTTCACGCTGGGAGACAGAGAGCTGCTCAGGACAGAGTCCAACGGCAGCAATCCCGCCCCCTTTCCCATTGCCCCGGTTGTGCATCTGCGTGCAAGGAGAAAGGATGTGACGGCCAGCAAAGGGGATGGTGGAGGCGTACCCCACCACGCCACATCCACCCTCTTGGGCGACTCTTTTCCTGGACAGATCACGGTTTTTGACTAGGCTTGGCCAATGATCATCTGCTGTCTGGATAGTCCTCATGGAGTAACAAGTCTCTCCTTCCGCGGAGTTCCTCGATCGAACTCAGATCAAGACGCCAAAGGGTCTCCATCAACTCGATCTTCCAGGCGTGGTAGAGATTGGTAATCCTTTGGATCGCCCAATCTGTACTCATCAGGTTTGAGAGTTCCTCATCCGTGGTGGCAATACCCCGGGGACAGCCCCGGCCACTCTCGCAATTACCACACCGACAGCACTCAACCGCGACAAGCTCCGCCGTCCCAATGACGACTCCATCTGCGCCCAGAGCAATGGCTTTGGCGGCATCATGAGGGGTCCGGACGCCGCCGCCCGCCATCACGGTGATTTCATCCCTGATGCCCTCTTCCTCAAGAAACCTGTGCACCTTGGGTATGGCGTATTCAATAGGCATGGCAATGTTCTTTTTGGCAATTTCCGGTGCCGCCCCTGTCCCGCCGTATCCCCCGTCGAGATGGAGGATATGAGCCCCGGCGTAGTAGCTCCCCACAGCCACCATGTCGATGTCTGTAGGGGTGGATACCTTGACCGAAATCAGGGCATCCGGATTGATCTCTCGAATCCAATCCAGATGCTTCTTGTGGTCTTCAACGGAATAAACGCTGTGAAAGGGGAAGGGAGAAAACAGGCTACAGCCCGGCACAGTCTCTCGCAAGGCAGCCACGGCAAGGGTCACCTTGTCTCCGAGCAGGTGGCCCCCCAGACCGGGCTTTGCCCCCTGAGCGTATTTGAATTCTACGATGGGGGTCCTCTGGATGGTCTCTTCCCGCACACCAAAAAGACCCGTGGCCACCTGGGTAATCACCCAGGGGGCGTAGGGAACCAACTCCTCCGGGTATCCCCCCTCCCCCGTGCACGTGAAAGTGCCCATGTTTTTGGCCGCGCCCGCCTTGCCAATCATGGTGGGAAGGCTGATGGAGCCGAAGGACATGCCCCCCCCATAGAATGGAACTTCGATGGACAGGTCCCTTTCCTGGTTTCGCCGGTTGAGACGGAGGGAGAGGGCGATGTCCGAGGCGAGAACCGATCCTGAATCTGGTTTTGCCCTCTTCCATTTGAAAAGGAGTCTGTCGAAACCACCGCCCGATTGTCCTCGTTCCGCATCCCTCACCCCTTTGGGAGGAAAACCGGTCTCTGCCATCTCCCACGTGGCAAGGATCAGTTCGGGAGTCCACCGCCAGTCCCCGAGGGTCTCAAGCAAAGGATTGTCCGAAACCGAGAGGGCGTCCCTCGGACAATGGGCCACACAGAAAAAGTCGTTCTCCCTACACGCAGTCCCTTGACATCTTTCGGGATGAGGGGATGTGACGAAGTTCTGCCCCGTCCGAATCTCATGGACACCCAAGGGACACATCTCCACACAGGTGCCACATCGAATGCAGCGATCAGTCCGCTCAATGTGAAACCGTGCCAGTGCCAATCGAAATCGCGAGGGAGTCTCCTTGATTTCTGGTTGCTGGTGCTTCACGGTGCTTGCCCCTGAAAGACTTCGCTCTCCAGTTGATCAAAATAAAGGGCTCTCCCCGTTTCACCCCTCAAACGTCGAACCTCCCTCAAGCCCATGGCCCCGAGAACCTCCAGGAGCTGGTTTCGCCATGCCCCCATGAGATTGACAAGCCGCGTCGCTCCCCACTCGGGATCGATGTCAGGCAAACGACGAGGGCACTGCTTGGGAAGGGTACACTCCCGACACGCCAGGCACTCCAGCCCGATCAAAAGGGGTTTCGTAATCATCACGCCGTCAGCCCCCGAAATGATTGCCTTGGGAACGTGTTCTGCCGCGGCAATCCCCCCGCTGACGAGGAGGGTGACCTGATCCCGGATGCCCTTTCCAACCAGGCGCAGGTGGATCCCCTGGAGCGTGTCTTTGAGGAAAGGGTTCCCTGGGATGCGAGGGGCCCGCCCGGAATCGTCCGCCATGAGGTGGACCACGTCGACTCCGCCGGCCACCAGAGTCTCTACGACCCGTTCCCCGTTGGGTTGAAGGGGAACTTCAACGGAGACGATCGCGCTGGGTTTGATCGCTCTGACCTTCTCCATAACCCGAGCCCAGTGGCCCGTATAAGGGATTTCCACCATAGCCGCCCCTTCAATGAGAGGCCGAACCTTCTCCAGGTCGCCGTTGACGCGGGGAACTCCCAATGGACGGTAGGGTTTGAGATCGCTCACCCAACCTCCAGGATCGAAGGTAAAAAACGTGTCCAGGGCGCAGGCGGCAAGACAGACCGCCTGAGTCACATTGATCCCGTAGATTTCGTGACTTATGGGGCCGAAGAGCACAGGGATGGGCAGATGGACGGTATGGGGCAGTGCTGTGGTAGGACCGCCCATTCGGTCGAATCCCAGATGGTCAGGCTTGGTGCCGACGTCGATGCCTGTGTGGATATACTCCCTCCCGTGGATGCCATCCCGCGTGGGCCTGACGATTTCTGACATGTCTGTCCACATGGAATCAAACCCCGGACCCGAGAAAGGCCCTCTGTACCCGGCCCCGAGAACGGGGATCTTGCCGGTTTCGGCCTGGGCCCATGTCGACGAGATGATTTCTGGCGTCCAACATTCATCCCCGAGCTGCCTATACTCGGGGTTGATGATCTTCGACAGAGATCGGGTGGGGCATTCCTGGATACACCGGTAGCAGTTTTTGCAGAGATGATCCTGGGGCTCAGCCATGAGACGGACATCATCGGCTCTTCTCCCATGGACTTCGTATATACACTGCTTGGCACAACGCCCACAGTTGATGCATGTCTCAGCCCTGAGGATCTTGAAACGGCCAATGGGAGTATACCGGGGCAGAGCACAACTCGTCTGAATGCTGTAACGCGCTGGCTGCGCCTCACCAATTGTCAACCATTCTCTGGTATTCATCACTCTCATCCATTTCCTTGACGAACGCGGCCATGGCGTCAACGGGAACCCCGTCCTCTCCGGCCACCCTCCTTTCCAGCTCTTCCCAGGCCTCTACGAGTCGGAGTCGGCTCTGACAGATCCCCTCACACGCGCGGCAGTGGAGGCACAGAAACACCTTTTCCCTCTCCTCAGGGGAGAGGGTCTTCCCGTCTGAGATTTTTTGAATCACCCGGAGTTTGGATCTGGCCGCGAGGGCTTCATCCTTCCTGACTCGATAGGCCGGACAAACGGAGAGACAGCTTCCGCAGTGGCTGCACAGCAGGGCCGCCCGTTCCATAGGAGTCAGGGGCCTGGGGGGCGTTGATTTGCCAGAGACGAGGGGTCCCACCACCCGTGCCAGAAGGGGGGACGCAACAAGCAGGGCCTTCATTAAGAATCGGAATACCCCGGGCCGGAACGCCTGTCCCGGAATGTTGAAAAACCGTGTCCCCATGCCAAAATACCGGTGAGGATTGAACAGATGGCCCGAATCCACCTGGTCCTTCCACCCCCTCAAGGCATTCAAAGATGGAAGACTGAACCTGTACCTGACAAAGGGGCTGTTCCAGATTCCCAGGCCGTAGGGCACCCCTCCCTGATCCACGGCGATCTGGGTCAGTAGGGAGGTCAGGACAAGGCCCACGAAGTAGGGCAGGGGTCTGTCGGGTTCGGCGAGAAAATGGGGCATCATCAGGAACCGGTGAGGTTCGACCCCATGGGCTTCCACCATAAGTTCAAACCCCATCCCCTCGGCAAGACGACGAATTCTTTTCACGTAGGCCGCTGCAGCCCAATCTTCCAAGAGGGTCTCACTCGCGAGGAGACACGACCCGGCCCGACTCATGCGTAAGGGGAAGAGACGTTCATGCCATAGGAAGCGAGCCAGGTATTCAGCCCCTTTCCTGCCCCCCAGGGTCGCCAGTTTCTTCCGATCCCTATCCTCCTCAAACACGACCAACACCGAGGGCCTTGGCTCAAGCAAGGGCTCACCATAAAACCGGTTGACCTCCGTGATGAGATGGGGATCCATGAATTTGATATGGTTACAGATCGTACGCTTTTCCATCAGGGAGCGCATCCATTGGAAAGCCTCCCCTTCCCTCTCAAATGAGACCACTTCCGGAAAGGTCCCTTTTGGCCGTTGCCTCACCTTCAGAGAAACCTGGGTGACCAACCCCAACTGTCCCTCGGTCCCGAAGAGACGATCGAACCAGGGATCGGATGGCGAGAGGTCTCTCACCTCTCCCGTCGGGAAGATCACCCGTATGGAGAGAACGTGATTCTTGAGGTGGCCAAAGCGGAGGCTGTTGATTCCCAACCCTCCCGTGGCCACCCAACCCCCCACGGAGGAATAGTAGCTGCTGGGATAGGTGTAGAGGGCCAAACCCCTTCCCTCTAGGAACCCATCCAGGTCGACCCATCTCGTACCAGCCTGAACCGTGACCGAGAGAAGGGAGGGATCGAAATCGATAACTCTGTTCAGGAAACTCAGATCGATCACCACCTCCCCAGCGGTCGGGATGACGTTACCAAACCCGGAAGAGGCAGTCGTTCTCGAGATGATGGGAATTCCGTGGGCCCTGCAATAGCGGATGACTTCAACCAGTTCGTCCTCTCTAGCAGGCTGGACCACACACCCTGGGGTGAATCTGAAAAGAAGGCCTCTGATAGAGTTCGGAAACGTTCCCAGGTCGTGGCTGTAGAGCTCGCGATCTGATGCGAGGGTCATGACCCTACCTTCCGTAAGTCTTTGACCTAGCTCAACGATCTGAGTCGAAGTGATCGTTTTCAAGGGGATGGCTCCGAATTCAGAATCAGCACTTCATGGACGTAGGGATAGAAAACGGGGGCGTCCCAAAGGAAAGACCATAAGCTACAAAGCTGTTCAATTTTACTCGAAAATTGGACTCCTTTGCAATAGAAAACGCAAAGTTTCCCGACAGAATGGGCAGGCATCCCGGTGCTCCCCAGGAGGCTGCATATTCCTTGAAAGGCTTAAGATTCATCAGAGCGCTGTGAATTGATCGCTGATTCTGGGGTATGATCGCCTCAGAGAGGAGGAAAAGATGAAAACCGATTGACAGAAATCATATTTCTCATATCTTATAAGGGGATGGGATAAACAGCATAGAGAGGATATTCCATGGGCCAGGACTCAGGGACCCGATCGAGGGTCCCCCATGAAAAACAGATCGAAGCCCTCATGGAGATCAGCCAGGCCATCTCTTCTGATCTCTATCTGGAGGACATCCTGAAACTGATCGTGACGGTCACGGCAAACGTGATGCAGTCAAAAGTCTGCTCCTTGTGGCTTTTGGACGAAAAAACCAAAGTCCTCAAAATCAGGGCGACCCAGACCATCAGTCAGGAGTACCTCAAAGAGAGAAGCCTTCGCCTGGGGGAAGGGGTGGTCGGTTACGTGGCCCAGGAGAGGAAGCCGGCTGTCATTCTGGACGTGTTGAAAGAGCCTCGATTCAAGGAGAAAGAACTGGCGAGAAAAGAGGAACTCTGTTCCATGCTTAGCGTCCCCATGCAAATCAAAGACAGAATCATCGGGGTCATCAATTGCTATACCTCCGCCCCTTACCGTTTTACCGACACTGAACTTGCTCTCCTCACAACGGTCGCGAACCAGGCAGCCGTCTGCATTGAAAATACAGAACTCATGGTCAAGTCCAGAGTCATTCAGGAGGAGCTGGAATCGAGAAAACTGGTGGAAAGGGCCAAAGGAATCCTTATGAAGCAACAGGGGCTCGATGAAGAAAGGGCTTTCAAAAAGATTCGAAAGAAGAGTATGGACAGCCGGAAAAGCATGAGAGAAATCGCAGAGGCCGTTATTCTGGCCTACGAAATTCAGAAGTAATCCTCGGGCCGGAATCACCAGCCCCTTGCACTTGATTCCCCAACCCAGGCCCGGCGCCACATAGCCCTAAGGCTTACCGCGGTTCAGGGGGGCATACCTCGACTTGGTCGTCACAATGCCCCAGTCCCCAGGTCAAATTGCAATAATCGATGAATCTCCTCACCGCATGACCTGCATCATGCAGAGTCAGAGGCTCGGATGCGACCCGCGTCATACGTCCACTGGTCTGAAAAGGTCCCCGAGACGTCCCCGACCAAGATTCTTTCTGCCTCTTCCCGGTGTGCATCGACGACATAGGGTATGCCAGAAACCCTTGCTGCTTCTTGTGTCAGCGCGACAAGATCACCGCGGGTGATTGTCGATACCTTGAATTTCCGGCTTCCCGCCATCAGTTGCTGCAGGCCAACTTTGAATTTTTGACAGAATGTGTACATTCCTATCGCTCCCAGGGGGATGCTCTTCATCTCCTCACCAAACTTTTGCCTCAACTCTTCATAGGAGAAGAAGATCTGCTCCACCCGATGTCCATATTTTGAGACGCCTTTGGGTAAGTCGCCGATCTCGAGCCACTTCCCAATATTCTTTCCCACCATGCCGGGGATCATCAAGGCTCTTCCCATACATACGGCTTTGACATAGGGGCTTCCCATGGCGATCGCCTTGAATACCCCGTCTTCGCTGGAAAATCCACCCGCAATCGCTATGTCAGGCACCCTAATCCCTTTCTGACTGAGCTTTTCGCAGAAATCATAAGTGAGGGATTCAAGGTAAAAGGTTGGAATACCCCACTCGTTCATCATGGGCCACGGGCTCATGCCTGTGCCCCCAGGAGCCCCATCGATTGTAATCAAGTCCAGTTCCCCTTCAGCCCCAAACCGTAAGGCCATGGCCAGTTCCACCGCAGAATAGGCCCCAGTCTTGAGCGTGATTCTCTTAAAACCCAGTCTTCGGAGACGTTCTAATTCTTGGAGAAAGCCTTCTCTGTCGACAAACCCCAGTCGAGAGTGGCGTTCAAACTCCTTGATCTCACCCATTCGGTATGCTCTCTGAACAACAGGAGATGTCGGGTCTGGAAGGAGAATATATCCTCTGTTCCTGAGCTCGATGGCCCTTTCGATGGTCTCGACCTTGATTTCACCACCGATACACTTGGCGCCCTGTCCCCATTTCAATTCTATGGTGTCCATACGATGCCTATCGAGCACATACTCTGCCGTTCCAAGCCTCGTATCCTCGACATTCATCTGAACGAGGATTTCACCGTAACCATCATGAAACCTTCTATAAGTCTCAATTCGACGGTCCATTTCAGGCGATTTCTTAACCCTGCCGTTTCGATCCAATTCCAGATCGGGATCAATTCCACATACATTTTCACCACACACAAGTGTAATCCCTGATATGGCAGCCCCGACTGCGAAATGCTCCCAATTCTTTCGGGCAATTTCTGTCGAACCGAGGGCACCGGTGAAAATGGGTAAACCCATTCTCACCTGATGACGCCACCCATACTCCGTTCTCGTGTCCACATTCGAGAAAACGGCTGTATCAGGTCCCGGCTCAACACCCTCCGCGAGGCCTTTTGCTCCAACAGCATAGCCCTGGATATTGATATGAGAGTAATCCAGAGGATAGTTTTTGTCGGCCCCTGCGGTTATTTCCCCAAAGGGACCTGGATAGAGCACCTCACGGCCCCTAAATGAAGACAGCCAGATCTCACAGCCACCTTTACAGCCGTCGTGGCACTGGGTGCAAAGCCCGGACATGGGAACAACGTTCTTGGAGCGATTGAATGTTCCCGTTGCTTGATTGGCATTTGGCCTTCTCAGATTCATGGCAATTCACCTCCGTCTCATCGGTTAAATCGGCATGCGTCCCGCGTCCTTTTTCTGCTCTCCCCGGCATCTATTGGGAATGTGAAAAAAAAAGACCCTTCTTCCCCTCGATGGGTCGCAGCCTACGCTGCTGAGAAGGGCCCCTTCGTCCCGATTCGGCTTATCCTCGCCCGGAAACAAAACAGAGGCGTTCTCGATCCAGAACGCCTCTGTTCGTCAACACGCCATTGTGTTGGAAAACCAAAATACCCGATCGTCCGATTTTTGTCAAGTTTTTTTTTGGGGGTGGGCACGGGGAATGTGTTTCGTTCATCTTCCCCCACTGAATACCCTGTTTCTGGGTGATTACGCGGACAAGAACGTCCTCTGGCTGAATGACCGCGAATGCACTTGGCACGCTTCTTGAGAGAACCTGAACATTGGATATCAACAGATTTCTATTTCTCTCGACACAACCCTTTTACCTGCCAACGCAGGGAACAAGGGTGAAATTGGCTGGGGGAGGAACGTCTCCTCCTTTTGACGGGAATCGAAGACGAGACGACCGAAGAATATTCAGGCCGAGGAGTCAGCCAGTGAAAGAGAAACCTCTGATTATCCTGCTAGTTGAGGACAACCCTGACCATGCTGAGTTGGTCAAACGGTGTTTCGAAGATCACCGAATCGCCAACAGAGTCTGTCATGTCTTCGATGGTGAAGCGGCGCTCGATTATCTGTTCCAACGGGGTGAGTATGCCGATCCCCAAAAGAGTCCCCGGCCGCACACGATTCTGCTCGATCTGCGCTTGCCAAAGATTGACGGCCTGGAAGTGCTAAAAGCGATCAAGACCACAGAAGCGCTCCAGGGGATTCCCGTGGTAATCCTCACCACGTCTGAGGCGGAAAGAGACGTGACTCGGGCATACGAGTACAGTGCAAACAGCTACCTGGTCAAACCCGTGGACTTTGACCGGTTCGCTCAGCTGATGGACGATCTTGGCTTCTACTGGTTAAGTTGGAACCGTCAGCCATACGCGTAATTCATCCCCCCGCAACCGGGTGCCTGGCCAAAATACAGGACCGTACCCTCACCGCCTGTCAAACCATCCGATGGTTCAGCGACTCTGGTCGAGTCCGAATCATCAGAGGATGGGCAGATAGCCTTCGAGCTCCCACCGGGTGACCTGGGACGCATATCGCTGCCACTCCACCTTTTTGTTCTGAATCAGCTTGGAGAAGAGGTGATCTCCCAG
>CAYGBW010000136.1:0-14242 GCA_964348185.1 uncultured Thermodesulfobacteriota bacterium
CTCGATCCCTTCCTCGAAGAGCTTTCTGATCTTGGAAGCCTCTGCTATCTCACCCTCGATTCTTCTTGACAACCTCATGGGGCCTCCCTTGACCACGTTTCAAACGCCCGGGGCCTCCAGTTTTTCAACCTTGAAACTCTTTCCCTCTCTGGATAGACCCGAAAAGATGGCCATGAAAGGAATGGTCTCTCGGGCTTCAACCACCATATCCTTGGGTCTTTTGGGCTGGAGGATCTCGTCTCCCGCAAAGAATTTGGGCGAAAGCCTCTCAAGCTCTTCTCGGCTGAAGACATTTCCGCAGAAGATCACTTTCTCCCTTATCCTGTTCCCGACCTGGTCCAAGATGATGACCTTCAGCTTCACATACCGCTTTGCCCGCCTGGATTTGTTTGTCACATTACCCTTGATAACGTAAATCCGATGCTGGCCGATCTCATCCTCATACCCCTGAAGACCACTCAGTTCCAGACTAGACTCTCGAAACCCGAACACGTCCTCCCACAACCCCGAGATCTTCTCCACCGCAGTCTGAAACGTGGGACCAATGTTTATGGGGAGGTCCACGGAGGTCCCCTGGCTCCGCCACCACACCAAAATCGCAGCACCGAGAAGGAGGAGGAGAATCAAAAACAGAATCCCCCTGAGAGAAGAGCGTCGCCTGACCGGCCGTTCCTCCAATCCTTCGCCCTTGAGGAGATCCTCAAATTTCTTCTCCTCCAAAGACGGAAGGATCGCCCCTCTCGCTTCGCCTTCGGACTCCTGCTCGACATCCCCTTTGAAAAAGGCTTCAACCGACATCTGGGGTTCTCTCTGTGGGGTTGGTAATTCTCCAGGATCGGCTCTCGTGACTTCCGACAGTTCAGAGGCCAGTGAGGTGTGGAGATCCCTAGCCTCGGCATCCATCTCTTCCCCAGAGGGGAGTTCAAAAGTCCCAGGTTTCCCTGAAATCGATTCTTCAGTTGAGGATTCGGGCTCGCCGACGAGGACTTGCCCCCGTTCGATTATGGCTTCATCGGAAGGGGCCTCTGCACGTTGCGACGGTTCGGGAGCCAAGAGGGATCGAAAATCAATCCCTTCCGAACCCGCCTCTTCTGCGGAGGGTTCTTCGGGTTGTCCAGATTCTCGTGGGATTGGGCCCTCATGAGAGACCTCGGGTTCGACCGAGTCTGGAGGGGCTTCCTGTTTCACCATAAACTCTTCAAACGAGATGTCTCCCCTTTCATCGGGGATGGGGGCGAGTCTTTCCCCGTCCCCGGTGGCCGTCTCCTCTGGGGGCATCCCCTCCTTCCCAATCTGATCCCTATGAAAACTCTCGAAGCTATCAAACTCGGAGAGAAGATCAGCTGAGCTTCGTTTGTCTACCTTAAAAACATGCTTGCACCTTGAGCAACGGACCTTAATCCCGTCGGGTGGGATCCGGGAGTCGTCCAAATTGAAACTGGCTTCGCAAGACTCACAAGTTACGATCATGGCCTCTCCTTGCCATGGATTTTCAAGAATTATCGACCAATATTCATGAAAAAGCAACCCTCTCCTAGTGACAGGGAACCGGAGTCAGGGATCAGCCACAAGCAGAATCGATGAGCAGAACCGACAGCCGACCCCCAATAGCTGACCCCTTTAGGGGCTTCTTGACTTTCCGGCAAATCGTTATACAATAACTGATAGCCCCTTACGCAGGGGTTATAATTTTGGTGAGTCACGATGAATACGGATCGGTTGAGACGACTTCTCAGTGAGGTCCAATCGGGAAAGCGAACCGTGGACGAGGCGGTCGAGGTCCTCAAGGTGCTGCCCTTTGAGGCCCTCGACGATGCAACGGTCGACCATCATCGCCAGGTTCGCCGTGGATTCCCCGAAGTCATCCTGGGAGAGGGGAAAACGGCCGACCAGATCCTCTCGATCGTCCGGAGCATGACAGAGAAGGGGGAGAACGTCCTCATCACCCGTATTGAAGAGGATAAGATGGCGGTCCTCCGGAAGGTTTTCCCCGACATTCAATACAATCCACGATCTCGGACGGCGACCCTTGTCGACAAACCGATTGAAATAACCGGAAAAGGCACAATCCTAATCCTCACCGCAGGAACAACCGACATCCCCGTCGCCGAGGAAGCCATGGTAACCTCTCAAATGATGGGAAATGAGGTGGAGATGATCTGCGACGTTGGGGTTGCAGGGATTCATCGCCTCTTACATCATCGAGAGAGAATCATGAAGGCCCATGTCCTCATCGTCGTGGCAGGAATGGAAGGAGCCCTGCCCAGCGTCGTTGGGGGGTTGGTGAATCGACCCGTCATTGCCGTTCCCACAAGCACCGGATACGGAACCAGCTTTCAAGGGGTGACGGCTCTTCTCGGAATGCTCAATTCCTGCGCCGCAGGTGTGACAGTCGTCAACATCGACAATGGATTCGGGGCAGGGTACACAGCCAGCTTGATCAACCGCCCTTAGGAGGAGCGATGACATTCTTTGAAAGAGCCGTTCTGGCCCTTCAGCCCATTAGAGACTATCTCGTCCCTTTCTTGGGGGTCGATGCGTTTCTTTCTCTGATTCTCACGATCCTTGTGGCAACCGTCATTTTACAGAATCGTCGGAAAAACCAAGCGATCATTTCAGAAGTGGAGAATCTCACCCGGCGCTACATCATATTCCGGGGGCGCCGTCAGGCTATCATGAGGATCCACCAGGGTGATGAGAAAGTCAAACTTGAAGTCCTCAAGGCCATTTCGAATAGCTGGAACCATTTCAAGAACACCCTGGAGGGCTATTCCATCACCCTTCGCGAAACAGACCGTCGCACCCGACACATCCTCTCTATACTGGGCATTTTCATGCTCCTCAATAGCCTCCGAACCTTCACCTTCGAAATTCCCACCGAGAGGATGCGCTGGGGAAGTCTCATTCTGCTCATCCGGGAACTGCCGCTTTACTTGTTTCTTCTCACGGGATTCCTGCTCATGAGCATTCAATCGCAACGATGGGGCAAGAGACCCCTGGAGAGTTTCAATGCGGAACTGGACGCCATCTTTTCCGACGTTGAGGAGGCTCAGGAGGCGTTGGACAACGAGTTTGACCCCATCGAATAGGTCTTCCTTGAGGAGGAGTTATGGCCAAAGGGATCACCATCGTCATCGATTCACTGGAGGTAGAAGCCCAGCTGAACGACTCTCCTACTGCCGAGCTTTTATGGAAGAGCCTTCCCATTGAGGGGTCCGCCAACACGTGGGGCGATGAAATCTACTTCTCAATTCCAGTAAAGGCCAGTCTGGAGCGAGAAGCCCGAGACGAGATGGAAAGGGGAGAACTCGGATATTGGCCACCTGGATCCGCTTTCTGCATTTTCTTCGGTCCAACCCCTGCAAGCAGAGGAGGGGAAATCAGGGCGGCCAGTCCTGTCAATCCTATCGGCAAGATCATCGGAGACCCTGGGGTGTTCAAGGGGGTAAGGGACGGGGAGAGGGTCAGGATCAAGCGTCAAGAGGAGTAAACCAGGACCTGCTAAAGCAGGTAAGTCTCTATGACGATTGAAAGTCAATTGTTTTGCACCGCAGAACCGCTGAACACGGAACCGCAGAATATCGAAGTGAAGCTCCCGGCGGCAAGACTTCGACGAGACCTGTCGGCGAGCTCAGGTCGAGCCGCTCAGTCGAGTCGTCGAGTCGCCTCGGGGCATCCGCGCAAAGGCGAGTGAAGAACCATGCCTTAAGAAACCTCTGCTGTTCGAAATTCCTTGTTCGACATTCGATATTCAGACTGAAATACAGGCTAAAGCTGTTCGCCTGAAAGGCGAAGCCTTCAAACGTGGCGAAGGGAAAAACAAAACGAAAGACGATCGATATCTACCATTATGAGGATAGCCTACTTCGACTGTATTTCGGGGATCAGCGGGAATATGATCCTGGGGGGCCTCTTGGATCTCGGAGTCCCCCAGAGCCTCGTGGAAGAGGGTCTCGCAAAACTGAATCTTGAACCTTTTGAGATCGTATCGTCCGTGGGGGAGAGAGCACACCTTCGGGGGATCCACGTCAGGATAAGACCGAAGGGAAGCGCCACCAAGGAAAGGAGCTTTGGGGAGATCAGAGACCTGATTGAGAAAAGCCCCTTGGACCCGGGGATTAGAGAGGCGAGCGTTGAGCCCTTCCGCCGACTGGCAGAGGTGGAGGGCAGAATCCATCGTCAGAAGCCTGAGGAGGTTCATTTCCATGAGGTAGGAGCCCTCGACTCGATCGTCGACGTCATCGGTGCCGCTATCGGAATGGACTACTTGGGGGTGGATCGGGTGTATGCCTCTCGAATCCCTTTGGGAAGGGGCATGGTTGAGTGTCGTCACGGCATGCTACCGGTCCCCGTACCGGCCACAGTGGAACTGTTAAAAGGGGTTCCCGTATACGATTCGAAGGTTGATGGAGAACTGGTTACACCAACCGGGGCGGCGTGGATCACAACCCAGGCAGGCCAGTTTGGTACACTGCCAGACATGGAAATTCAAAAGGTGGGATACGGTCTCGGCGACAGGGATCTCGGAAATATCCCCAACGTGCTCCGCATTCTCTTGGGCAACGCTAGGCCTTCCCTCTCCCAGGATCGGGTGTTGGTCGTTGAAACGGATATTGACGATATGAATCCCGAGTTCTTCGAGCCTCTTATGGAGAGACTCTTTGCCAGAGGGGCTCTGGATGTGTCTCTTATACCCGTTCAAAAGAAGAAAAACCGGCCAGGGGTGACGGTGAGAACACTCTGCGAAGAGGCGAGCCGCAGCGATGTCGTGGACACCATCCTTCGGGAATCAACCAGCATCGGCGTTCGCTACTTTCCAGTCCATAGAGAGAAGCTGGAACGACGGATCGAATGGGTGGATACCCCCTTTGGACGGGTGAGGGTCAAGGTGTCGCAGGACGGTGAAGGAAACGTTCGTCACCTCTCCCCGGAATATGAGGATTGCCGCCGCATCAGCCTGGAGATGAAAACCCCAGTCATGGAGGTTTATCAGGAAGCCCTCCTGGCGGCCAGAAAGATGAAAATCGGCCTGTGATGGAGGGAAGGCAATCACTCCGTCCCTCTCCCCCCGTTTGTCCCAACCTGCTTCACCATGATACGCCGAATCAGGTCCTTCAGGTCGCCGTCTTGAATCCCCTCAAGACACCCTTCCAATTCGTCACTGAGCCTGATCTCTTTCGGTTCGACCTTTGGTTGAATGCTCAAAAGGGCTGGATTGGGAGGAATGACCTCTCCCAGGGAGAATCGGATATCTCTGATCGCCCCCCCCTGGATGGTTTTGTGGATCCTCTCCAGCAGCATCGGCTTCATGGTCTGAAGCTGCTGCATCCACGGGGAGCTTGAAACCCGGATAAAGAGAATTCGGTTTCTCAGCTTTTCAGGCTGAGTCTTTCTGGCGACCTGTTCTCCCACGATGTCCCGCCAGAGAAGCCAGATTCGGTACCCTTCCAGTTTGGCGTCCAAATCCATATTACGAAGGGTCTTCTGGAGGACCTTATCAATCCTGTGAATTCTCTTGGCCATTGCTCTCAGCGAAGTCTCTCCTGGGGAAGAGGGGATCCCCTCTCTGGGTAGACTGGCCGGCTCGAATTCCCCCCCATCCCTTGACCTTTTCCAGGCGTTGGGTGTGAATGCTTCCCGCCATTCCCAGCTGGTTCCAGATCTTCTCTCCGGTTTGGGGCATAAAGGCGACAAGAAGGCACGAAATAATCCTCAGACACTCCAGTGTGTTGTATAGAACCGTTGCGAGGCGATGACTCTGGTTAGAATCCTTTGCCAGATTCCACGGGGCGGTTTCGTCAATATATTTATTCACATGGCCGATAAGATCCCAGATCGCGATCAAGGCCTTGTGAAAACCGAGATCCATCATTTCTGATTCAAAGGATTCCACGGTTTTCAGGGCCTCGTTTTTGAGTGCCTCATCCGGTTTCTCCAATGGTCCACAGGGGGGGACGACTCCGCCAAAATACTTCTGAATCATGGCGAGACTTCGGCTCAAGAGATTTCCAAGGTCGTTTGCGAGATCCGCGTTCAACCGGCTTACCATGGCCGATTCGCTGAAACTGGCATCGAGACCGAAAACCATCTCCCTCATCAAGAAGTATCGGAAGGCATCTAAACCGTATTTCTTTTCGAGATCGAGGGGATTGACAATCTCACCCTTGCTCTTGGACATCTTCCCCCCCTGCACATTCCAGTACCCGTGGACGTTGAGGTGCAGGTATGGGTTGATTCCAGCAGCCTTGAGCATCGTCGGCCAGTAGATGCCATGAGGAATGAGAATATCCTTGGCAATCAGGTGATTTACCACGGGCCAGAACCGAAGGAACTTGAGGTCAGAGGGGTAGCCTAGGCCAGAAAGATAGTTAATCAGTGCATCAAACCAGACATAGGTGACGTAGTCCGAATCGAAAGGCAGGGGAATTCCCCAGGAGAGGCGCTTCTTGGGCCGGGAGATGCAGAGATCCTCAAGGGGAAGCTCCAGAGAAGATAGAACCTTGTTCCTGTATCTCTCCGGCCGGATAAAATCCGGGTTTTCCCGGATCCAATCGATCAGCCATTGCTGGTACTTGCTCATGGCGAAGAAGTAGTTCTTCTCCTTCCGAAACTCGGGCTCACGCTGGTGGTCAGGGCACTTTCCATCCTCCAACTCATTCTCCGTGACAAAACGCTCACAGCCAATACAGTAGTACCCGCTATATGCTCCGAAATAGATATCGCCCCCTTCGTAGACCGTCTGAAGAATCGCTTGAACGACCCTCTTATGCCCATCGTCCGTAGTCCGGATGAAATAGTCGTTGGAGATGTTGAGGCGGGGCCATAAGGCCCGGAAGAGACTGCTGATTCGATCTGCGTAGGGCTTGGGAGCCAGCCCCTTTTCGCTGGCCGCCTGAACGACCTTGTCCCCATGCTCGTCTGTTCCGGTGAGAAAAAACGTGTCATAGTCTGCCAGGCGATAGAATCTTGCTAGGACATCAGCGACGATTGTCGTATAGGCATGACCGATGTGAGGGGGGGCATTCACATAGTAGATCGGTGTTGTCACATAAAAGGCCTTGGGTTTGTCCATGGTTTACCCCTTTGGGCACCGAATGTCTTCGACATTGAGGGTCACCTCACCACCGATTTCCAGTTCCACCGTGACGGTCCGATTCATGATATTCTGGCGGACAATCTTGCCCTCTCCATGGCTCGTCATCACCTTTTTTCCCACCTTGGGGAGCCCTTTTCTGAATTCACAGTACGTTTCGTATTCGTATGAGAGGCAGCACATCAGGCGACCACAGGCCCCTGAGATCTTAGAGGGGTTGAGAGCAAGATGCTGTTCTTTGGCCATTTTGACCGAAACCAGATCAAACGTGCTGAGAAACTTCGAGCAACAGAACTCTCGGCCACAGGGCCCCATCCCTCCAATCATCTTCGCCTCGTCTCTGACCCCAATCTGCCTCATCTCAATCCTTGTCTTGAACCGTGCAGCCAGATCTCTGACGAGTTCCCGAAAATCCACCCGTTTTTCAGAGGTGAAGTAGAAGATAGCCTTACTCCGGTCGAAAGAAAACTCAACCTTGACAAGATTCATGTTCAGCTTCCTGGCCTTGACCCTCTCAAGACAAAACTGAAAACCCTCTTTCTCAAGGGACCGATTGGTTCTATCCTGGATCATGTCCTCTTCGGTCGCCTTTCTGGTCACCTTCTTCAGCGTCTTGAGGAGGGATTTCTTGTCTTTTTCCCTGGGCTCCGCAGCAACCCTGCCTAGGCACAACCCCTTCCCCGTGTCAACCAGAATCGATTCTCCCTTATGGAGAACAAGATCCAGCGCATCGAATTCACTCACCTTTCCGCTACTGAGTCTGACACCGACCACCCGAATCATGTCTATCCCTCTTGATCTCTAGACACCGGGCGCGGAAATTAGAGAACCGATCGGTTAAGAACCCGACCCTACGGCCTCCAGCTCTGAAGGTTTGGGACCCGGCCGACACCCTCAGGGTGACCCCAATGATGGCGCTCCACCTGTCTCATCTCAATTGTAGCATAAGGTTTTCCATGGCCAAAAGCCGGTTTACGTTTCGGCTGAAAGCCTTCGACGTCTCATTGATCGCCTCGATTCGTCGGATCAAGGATCTGCGGGACATCAGGGAGGCCCTTTCCCCGACTTCCTCATGGAAATCCTGGTTGACCAGCCGATCGACATCTCTCTGTTCTTTCCAGATGATCAGGTCCCGATACCATGAGATCATCATGGGGAACACAAGGAGAAGGCCCTCTCCGAGATCGACCAGAGACTGTGCAATGGCAAATGCCCGCCCCACATCCTCCCTGGGGAGATCCATGAGGTCTTGGATAATCTTCGGTCTCTTTTCCCACACCGCGTCGCCGAACATCTCAAGAGCCCTTCCCAAGCTACCCTGGGACAGCTCCGCTAAGGTCTTTGCCTCCCCTTTTTCGACCGAAAGCCGTTGGGCTAATGCTTCGATCATCTGACCGATTGGCAGGGGTGTAAACCTCATCTGCTGACATCTCGAGACGATCGTAGGGAGGAGAGAATCCCGCTGCGTGGCCAGAAGGATCAGGAGGGTGTCAGGGGGAGGCTCTTCCAGGGTTTTCAGAAGGGCATTGGCACCCTCTGTCTTCATCCGGTCTGCCCCGTCGAGAATACAGACGCGTTTCTTCCCCTCATAAGGTCGATAGTTCAGTGACCGCTGGAGTTGTCGAATGCTGTCGATTCTGATGAATTGGCCTTCTGGACGAATGACGGTGACATCGGGATGGTTGAGACCCTCTATTTTCCTGCACGACAGACAGGTTTCACAGCAGTCCTCTTTGGCCTCTTCACAATTGAGCGCCTTGGCCAGAGTGAGGGCAGTGAGCCTTTTGCCTACCCCTTCGGCTCCCAGAAAAAGATAGGCCTGGGGGAGATGGTCAATCAGAATGGCCTTTTTTAAGAGGCGAATCGGACGCTGGTGTCCGATAATTCCGTCGAAGCCCATAGGGTCTCCATCTTCTCCCGCTGATGAATCGTGAAGCCAGACGATTCAAATCCTCAACCCTTTTGAGGCCGAGTTGCCGGGGATATCCCTGCCCGGCCAGCGTGGCATCACTGAACCGATCACACAGAACGCCCCGGCCTTTCTTCAGGGCGGGTTCAATAGCCTTGGCCCCATGTTGGGGCCTTTTGGCCTCGTATGAGAAAAGCTCACCCCGGGGAGTGAGCTCTACGTTCGCTGAACTCAACAGAATCCTTCTTGTCTGATCACTTATCGGAGAGCCGCCCGCCTCGCGCGTCACCGTGCAGGGCCATCCCCGGTTCGCTAGGAATCTGTCAAGGCGGCTGATCTGGGTTGTTTTGCTCCTCCCCTCCCCTCCTCCGAAGGTAATCAGATAGCCCATGGAAATCGTAGACTCAGGTGAAATCAATATCTGTTCAATCAGGTAGAATCATTGAGATCTTCCCGTAATCATAGAGAATCGCCCCCCCCTTGTCAAGGAAAAACCTTCTGGAGTTAACCCATGAAACGGCGAAAGCCACCTATTTCAGGGGTTCTTTGGCGTTCAGGGCCCAGTTGTAATGGAGATAGTCGATCTTGGGCTGCCGCTCAAGAAACACAAGAACATCCTCTTTGAGATAGGGTCGGATAAAATTCATGACTGAACCCGATTTTCCAACAAAATCACTTTCAAACCAATCGAATATCTTTGAGAGATAAACCGTATTCTCCGCCGGATCGATCCGCACTCCCCGTTCCGAGTTGACATACTTCCGCGTTTCATCTTCCAACCTGACCTGGACGTTTTCTTCTGTGTAGGCGAACCTTGGCAACTTGGGGCAGCCCGAGGAGGCACAGATAATGGCAAAATGGATCCTCGGGTCTTTGAACTGCTTCCGCAGGATTTCATGCTCGATGTCGTCTGGACTCATCCGCGTGTTGGCTACCCTATGTTCCCGGCGCGTAAAGAATTTGGTCGAAGTCCACACACCCGGTATGAACGTCTCCCGTACGCTCTTTTCGGGCTTCCATTTAATTACCTTGTCGATGGTGGCGGCATTGTATGCATTGAGCCAGAAGGCGAGCTGGCCATTCAAGGACATCGACTCCACATTTGCCGATGCCAGGGATTCTATGTAATCGGAGAAGGACCGGTCCTCGGCGATGCCGTTGTAATCGACCAGACCCTTCCCATCGACATACTGTTTGAGAATGAAATCAAACTTGGAATGGTCAAACGTAGCTGAATAAACCCCGCAGATCGAGACAAAAACCGTCAGAATCGAAAATGTCAAAACAACCCAACGCTTTTTCATTTATACTCTCCCATAAGACGCCTTTTTTCAGATTGCCGGTCAACCTAAATTATATCATCGATACGGACATCGACACCATCTCCCCCTGATGGTGAGGACCCTTTTGTCTCAGGGAATTCTTCACCTTTTTGAGTTACCCATTCTGGGTGATCTTGGAGTCGCCCCCACCCGAGCCTTTGACAGAAGGGGTCGATAGGTCCTTCCCTCCACCCTTTCGAGGTAGCGGAGAAGGTCCCTCTCCAGTTCGGCTGACAGATCTTGATTCTCCTGAAGGAGGTTTACCCTCTCCAGGGGGTCCGCGACCGTGTTGAACAACTGGAGGAGATCCAGCTCGGCAAAATAAACCAACTTCCATTCCCAGTTCCGGTACAGGAAGTACCGGCGCTTGAAGGATGCCCTTCCCACAACATCTCTCTCGAGGTACCGGCTCCGCTCCTTTCCCCGAAGCAGGGGAACAAGGGAGATTCCCATGTGGGGATCGTTGTAAGGGGGATCCACGGAGTACCCCGCCAGGTCGACAAGGGTAGGCGCCATATCAGCGGCAACGACTGGCACCTCCTCCACCCGTTTGCGGATTCCATGGGCGAGGAGGATCAGGGGGATTCGAATCTCCTCCTCATAGAGGGTGTGGCCATGCAGGCTTGCCCCGTGCTCCCAGAACTGTTCCCCATGATCGGAGGTGAAGAGAATGACGGTTCGGTCGTAGACCCCCTTCTTTTTGAGCCAACCGACGAACCGCTCGAAGGCTCTATCGACATAGGACAGGTTGTTGTCATAGAGATCCCTTGGGCTGTCTCCGAAGTCCAAACCATCCTCTTTCTTCCAGAGATCGTTGTGCACGTCCATAAGGTGAAGAAAGCAGAGAAACCTTTCCCCTGTGGCAAGGGTGTCAATGGCGTCCCTGGCCCAGCCGAAAACCTCATCCGCCGGCACAGACCGCCAGTCGCGACGGGGTGCTGATCTACCCAATTCGATGACGGGGGAATTGGGAGGGAAAATCGCCCTCGGCCCGGACTCTTTGACCACCATGAACCTACGGATTCCCTCGGCTCGGGCGAGCTTGAAATACAGATTCTTCTGATAGAGGTTCGGCCCGTAGAGGGCAAAACGGCTCCTTCCGGCAACCAAGAGAGGAACCGCGGCAAAAGAGCCTCCCCCTTGGCTGTAGGCCCGTCGGAAAGAAATGGTTTCCTCCATGGCCCACCGGTCCAAGAAAGGGGTAAGGTCACGCTCATACCCTGCTGAATGGAAGGCGTCTCCCCGCAGGGCATCGACAACAATCACCATGAGATTGAAGTCCCTGGGAAGGAGTGATGGGTGCGTCCTTTTCAGGGTCCAGGGCAGGGGCCAAGGTTCCGGACTCTCGTTCCTCTCCGGATCCTGCCCCAGACGGACCCATTTTTCCAATCCCATGGCGTGGGTGAGCACTCTCGTCTGCGTGGCATCGACTCGGGTGAGCTCGTTAAACTGCAATATCGCAACCTTTGCTTCCCGATACCTCTCGAGAAGGCCAAAGGGAAGAAACCCAGCAAGAAAGACTATCCCGATCCCAAACCAGTGTCGCCCCGGCCGGGGAGAAGACCTGGAGGGGACAGGGAAGAACTCCTCAACGGCCAGGACCATAACCCCTGCGGCCACGAAGGCTGTGGCCTTCAGAATGGCCCCCTTCAAATATGAGAAGGCCGTAAACCAGGGATCGAAAAGATCCCCATAGAGAACATAGAATCCCAACCAGACACTTCCAAGAAGACAGCAAAACAGAAGGAAACGCCAAGACCACCGGCCGCTGCCGCGCCGTGTGAGAATCCATGCGATCGGAAACAGAGGCACAGCCCCCATGGAGAGCGCGAGGATTCCGATTTGGCTTCTCTCTTTTTCGGGGGTTCCCTGGGATGCAATTCTTTGAAAGGTGGCAGAAAACAAGGCCCCTCCACCCCCGCACAGGAGAATCAGAAGAGGGACCATAGCGCTCGTCAGGCGGAGTGTTCGAAGCTCCCAATCCATTGCATGGAGGAGCGATTGAAGCCACATGGCGGCAAAGAGCCCAGATATGGAGAGAAAGGGCAAAAGGAAAACAATCCCCCCGAACGCCGACTGTGCGCAGTCCCGAACGGGTAAGCTCCTGAAAACTCCGAGAATAGCCAGGATTCCAATACCAAACCACAGACCGGTAACGCCGGATAGGACAGGAGGCAGAATTCGACTCACCAGAATCTCAAATCCACTGTCTAGGTGAACGTAGTTCTCCATTCTGTTCCATAAAGGGTCGAGGGCTGCGGGAACAGCCGTGAGAAAGAAAAGGAGGGAAAGAAACAGAAGGGATCGCCTCTCTGGACGGCCTAAACGGTCCATGGATAGGCACAATTCCGTTTTGCGAGATCCCCATAAAGTCACCAGCGTCTGCAAGAGAATTGAGACTTGAATGAGGATGTGTCCCCAGGTGAGGCCGCCTTCCCACCCGTAGAAAACGCCCATGGCCAGGATCCCCATGGCGACCGTTTCACCCCCGATGAGAAGCTTCAACTCCCGGGAAGGAGACAGGCCACAGCGTCGCAATTCGAGACGCTGCCCCCATTGAACCCCCAAAAGATAGGCGAGCCCGATGAGCAGGAACAACGGCACGTAACCCCTGGCCCACGCGAAGGCGGGGCTCTCTCCCGTTGAGATCTCCTTTGCCAAATCGCTATGGGTCGCGGCAAAAAGAGAGATGACCACAAAGGCCAGGAAACCCCCGAAAAGGTGGAGCCACGGGGTGGCATTCAGTAGCGCTGAATAGCGTCTCCTTGCGGGTGTGGCCTGTGTCGTCCCCTTAAAAGTGACCATGGTTAACATCCGTCGATCCTTGTTCAGGGGTCCGTTGCTGAGCCCCTTTTAGCCGCCGGAGCCCCCAGTGCTATCACGCTCGATTACTCTCCCGTTGAGGTCATCTGGGCTCGCAATGGGGGAGTCAGCCGTCAATTTCATAACGACCCTGCCTCATCCCCGTTAACCTGTCAGGGAACCTGGCCGAGATATCTAGCTCTTGCAACGGAAGACTGACGACCGACCTCTGACACCCGGGGGCCGTCATTTTATGGAAACTGGCTGAAAACAAGATCTCCCGTGAAATGAAAAGCGATGGAGTGACACCGATGGCATTCCTGGACCTGACCGGGAAGGAGAAAAGGCTCTCCTTCTGATGTAAACCTGCCGTAGCTCCAGTCCACAGGATAGGAGAAAGGGGGAGAGGAGCGACCACGATGGTCCACTTTGGCCATGACGGTGACCTCAACGGGTTCAGCCCCCCCCATCGTCCCCCCCTTTCCTGCGTAAACCTCCATGATCATCACGGTCCCTCGAGGCCAAATCCGCATCTTCCCCAGGGACGGCGTCGGATTGAAAACCGTGGCGCGTGCTAGATCCGAGGTCCGAAAGTAGAGACGGCCGCTCTGGTTGCTAAAGAAACGGCGTGTCTCTATGATTTCCATAGCCCACCCTTCTCTCAACAATCCAGAAGGATCCCGATAATCGGGAAGGGCCAGCGTCTGGTTCGGATATCGATGGACAGCGGGGAGGATGGTCGAGGGGTCGTCCCGAAGCCTGAGCCCAGGGGGTTTGAGCAAGACAGTCGATTCCTCGGCTCTGCCCGGAAGCGTTAGTATCCCCACGAGGGAGAGGGCTGCCCAGGCCTTTATGAAAGGAAGAAGTTTCACACTTAGACCTGTCTGCGGAAGGGCTCCAGGGATACCCCCTATCAGCTCAGCAGTTCGTCTCAAAACAGTGGTATTACGTCCCAAGAGTAGTTTACAAAAGTTACACTAAAACTGATCGTGCGCATGGAAACCAATTTCAAAACTCGAAGCACGAAATTCGAAACCCGAAACAATATCAAAACTCGAATTCTCTAATGTTCTAAACATGTTTGGGCCTGCGACGAGCCCCTCGGCCTGAGCCCTT
>CAYGBW010000137.1:0-28515 GCA_964348185.1 uncultured Thermodesulfobacteriota bacterium
GAGCCATGCCCGGAGAATGTCTTTTGGCTCTCCTGGTCAGCCTCCAAAATGGCACCGTAGACATCGGGTGCCTTTTGTTCCAGCCAAGCCAGGAGGGTCGGGCCGAAGTTGAAGCTGATTTTTGCATAATTGTTGACAATCTCAACGATCCGACGCTGGCTGTCCAGGATACGGGATTTTGCGTTGGTCGCGTAGGACTCCGCCGTGATCTTTTCGTTCCAATCGTGGTACGGATGGGCTGAGTCTTGAAGCTCAATCGCCTCAAGCCAGGGGTTCTCTCGGGGCGGTTGGTAGAAATGACCGTGAATGCAGATGTATCGTTCCATTCGTTAGAAATCTCCTTCTTCTCTGACAAAAAGGACAAGTCCCCCAGGTTGCAGGGTTAACGTTGCATCTCCTTCCGAAAGAATCTCTGTTGGCACGGTACTTCCCGGGCCCTGCCACAGACCGTCTGCCGAATCTAACCGCTTTCTCCAATGTCCCGTGGATAGGGGGAGGGATAGGGAAATCGGGTTTTCACCCAAATGGAAAACAGCAACCGCCTCATCCTCATCGTTCCAGCGTCGGAGAACCAGGATTTTCTCACGGTCGTATCCCCGGACCGCCATGTCCTGTTTGCTCAAACGACCCAATGCTGGAATCTCCTTCCGGAGTCGAATCAACTCCCTGTAAAACTCGAAGAGTATGCGGTGATTCCCCTCTTGTCGCAGGTGATGGTTCAGCTTGGCCCTCAAGAAAGTGGCCTCGTCCTGGGGATCTGGTGGCTCCTCAGACCATTCAAAGGCGGCGAATTCCTCGCGACGTCCCCGCCTGACCGCATCGATGAGGTCCGGGTCGGAGTGACTGATGAAGTACGGGAAACAGGCTGTCTCACCGTATTCTTCTCCCATGAACAGAAGGGGGATGAAGGGGGACAGGATCACGAGCCCTGCAGCGAGCTTCAGCCCCTCAAAGGGGGCCAACTCGCTCAGTCGCTCGCCCAACATGCGGTTTCCAACCTGATCGTGGTTTTGGCCAAAAACCACAAAGCGATGGGCAGGGATCTCCCGTGAAGAGTTTCCATGCTTTCTCTGGCGAAACGAAGAATACTCCCCCGAGTAGACAAACCCCTCCCGAAACGCTTTGACGAGGTTCTGGAAGTCCCCGAAGTCCTGGTAATAACCTGATCGCTCGCCCGTCAGAAGGGAGTGAAGGGCGTGGTGGAAGTCGTCGTTCCACTGGGCGTCGAGGCCGAATCCTTCAAGCTCCCGGGACCGGATTACTCGCGTGTCGTTAAGTGCGCTTTCAGGAATCACGTGAACCCGTCGGTTGAGCCGCTCCGCCCGCTCGTGAACGGCCAGGCCCAACGCCTTCAGGAATGGCTGAGCCGAAAAATCCAGGATGGCATGAACCGCGTCGAGGCGCAGAGCATCCACATGAAACTCCGTCACCCAATAGAGGGCGTTCTCAATGAAAAAGCGGCGAACCTCGTCGCTGTGAGGGCCGTCGAAGTTCACAGCAGGGCCCCACGGGGTCTTATAGCGATCCGTGAAATAGGGACCAAAATCGGATAGATAGTTACCTTCGGGTCCGAGGTGGTTGTACACCACGTCCAGTACGACCCCAAATCCCCTCTGGTGACACGCATTCACCAGGCGTTTTAAGCCCTCAGGTCCCCCGTAGGAGTTCTGCACGGCAAAGAGATAGGTTCCATCATACCCCCAGTTTCGACCTCCAGGGAACTGGGCTATGGGCATGAGTTCAATAGCCGTGATTCCCAGCCCATTCAGTTCATCCAGGTGGGGGATAATGGCCTCAAAAGTCCCCTCTGGTGTGTAGGTCCCCACATGCAGTTCGTAAATGATGTAGTCCCGGAGGGGAAGACCAAACCAGCGGTCGCCGTCCCAGGGAAAATAGGGATCAACCACCTCGGAAGGACCATGGACACCCTGAGGCTGAGAACGAGACGCAGGGTCAGGCCGCTCCTTCTGGCCATCCAGACGATAGACGTATCTGTCTCCGGGCTTCACGCCCTCGATGATGCCACGATGGTAGCCTCGGTCCCTCCTCTCTAGCGGTACAATCCTCTCTTTGGGAGAAAGACTATGCACCGCGACCTCCTGGGCGAAGGGCGCCCACACGTGGAATTGGCATCTCATATCTCCGAGATACGTTGCCCCCAGCCTAGCCCCTGAGGTCAGAGTCTTCTCCTGCCCCTCCTGTCTCTTCATTGTTCTCTCTTTAAAAGAGTCCGATTCCCTCCCTCTTCTCACCCATCAGTCTCACAAGGTGTCTGAGGCCCCCTCACCCTTTTCACAATCTCAGCGTTGCACGCCCTCGCTCTTAAGGAACACGGCTCCAAGAGGCGGCAGGATAAGGTTAAGGGAGTAAGGGCGACCATGGAAAGCGATGGGAGAGGCCTCAACCCCACCGAGATTGCCATGGCAACTTCCGCCATAGCGATCTGCATCGCTATTTAGGATCTCTTTCCAGTAGCCGCCGCGCGGAACCCCGATCCGATAGTTGTGGCGAGGGACCGGGGTGAAGTTGCAGACGACGATCAACGTGTCGTCTGTCGACCGTCCTTTCCGGATCAGACTGAGAACACTCTGCTGAGAATCGCCGCAATCGATCCACTCGAACCCGGCGGTATCGAAGTCGAGCTCATAAAGGGCCGGCTCACTCCGGTAAAGCCGGTTCAGGTCTTCCACCCAGCGTCGAAGGGCTGAATGGGGGGGATAATCGAGCAGGTGCCAGTCGAGACTCTCTTCGTGGTTCCACTCTCTCCACTGGCCGAATTCTCCGCCCATGAAGAGGAGCTTCTTTCCTGGCTGAGCATACATGTAGCCGAGAAGAAGTCTGAGATTGGCAAACTTCTGCCAGTCATCGCCAGGCATTTTTCCGAGGAGCGATCCCTTTCCGTAGACAACCTCATCGTGAGAGAGGGGAAGAACGAAATTCTCATGGAAGGCGTAGAGGAGGCGAAATGTCAACTTATTATGATCGTATTTTCTGAAGATGGGATCCTTTGACATGTATTCCAGCGTGTCGTGCATCCAACCCATGTCCCACTTCATCCCGAAACCCAGGCCCCCCACATAGGTGGGGCGGGAAACCATGGGCCAGGCTGTGGACTCCTCAGCAATCGTCTCCACGTGAGGCTGGCTCTTGTAGACCTCTTCATTGAAGCGGCGCAAGAAACCGATAGCCTCCAGGTTCTCCCTGCCTCCGTACCGATTGGGCATCCATTCCCCCTCCTTGCGAGAGTAATCCAGATAGAGCATGGAGGCTACCGCATCCACACGGAGACCGTCGGCGTGGTAGACGTTCAACCAGAACAGGCCGCTACTCAGGAGAAAACTCCGCACTTCGTTCCGACCGTAGTTGAAGATGAAGCTATTCCAATCGGGGTGAATCCCCTTGCGCGGGTCGGCGTGCTCGAAAAGATGCGTCCCATCGAAGAAACCGAGCCCGTGCTCGTCATTGGGAAAATGAGAGGGCACCCAATCCAGGATCACGCCGATCTCGTGCTGATGGAGGCAGTCGACAAGGGACATGAAATCCTGGGGTGAACCATACCGGCTCGTTGGCGCGAAATATCCGAGCGACTCATACCCCCACGAACCGTAAAAGGGATGCTCCATTACCGGCAGGAACTCCACGTGGGTAAAGCCCATGCCTTTTACGTGTTCCGCCAGCTTGGGGGCGATCTCCCGGTAGGTCAAGGGACGGCCGCCTTCTTCGGGAACCCGCATCCAGGAGCCCAGGTGGACTTCATAGATGGCCATCGGGAGATGAGGTGGATGGAGATCGCGGCGCCTCGCCATCCAGTCGTGGTCGCCCCATCCATATTCGAGGTCCCACACAATCGAACCGGTTTTGGGGGGGACTTCGTTGTATAGAGCGAAAGGATCGGCCTTGTCCACGTGGTAGCCTCCATGCCGGGATACGATGTGGTACTTGTAGTTGGCCCCCTTTCTCACACCCGGAATGAGCCCCTCCCACATCCCCGACTGATCCCTCGGATGGAGAGGGTGGCTCGACTTATTCCAACTGTTGAAGTCTCCCATGACGTACACCTGTTCGGCATCGGGCGCCCACACGGCAAAGTAAGTCCCTTTCTCGTCTCCCGCTGGCAAAGGATGAGCCCCCAGCTTCTCATACAGACCGAAATGGCTCCCCTCGTTAAAGAGATAAACGTCATCCTCGGTCAGCAGGCTGACATCGTAGCGCACAGGATCTCGGAGACTTTTCGTCCTCGCTGACCGTTTTCCCTTCCTCCCTGGCACGGCGAACCTCCCCTCAATTGACGCGAAGGATTGATGTCTGAATCAGCCTGAAGTCTCTAGGATTTCTCTTATCCCATGGAGAGGAATCTTCACCCATTCAGGCCGGTTGTTCAGTTCGTATCCCAATTCGTACAGTGCCTTTTCCAAAAGGTAGGCATCTAACAGAACCCGAAAATCATCGCCCTGCTGGGGTATAAGCGGGGTCTGATTCGCAACTTCGAGGTAAGCCCTCAAAAAGATCGAGGATACCCAGGCATACCACAAACGGGACCAGGCCCCCAGAAATGGGAGATCCTCTGCCCGAACCAAACCGCTCGACTCCTGACTAAAGAGACCCGCATTGGAGGCGTAATGAAAGGAGCGCAACATGCCAGCCACGTCCCGGAGGGGTGAGCGCTTGATGCGGCGTTCGCTCAGCGAACGGGCTGGTTCCCCCTCGAAATCAATGATGACAAAATCCTTTCCCGTGTACAGGACCTGCCCTAGGTGGTAGTCCCCGTGGCAACGGAATCGCATGGCAGTAATCTTTCGGTCGAGAACCGAATGGAAACGATTGAGGATGTCTTTTTCATGCTCCAGGGCTTCTTGGGCTTCCGGGCGCAACGCCTCAGAGAGATTTTTCAGTCGCCTCCGCAGAAGATCAAAGGTTTGAGCGGCTAGGCTTCGCATGGACTGGTAGAGGGAACGCTGGTAGAGTTTAGAGAAGGGCTCTGGGGCGAACTCGGGGTCGTCAGGAGCGGAGGCAAGGGCAATGTGGAGTTCAGCGGTTCGCTGGCCGAGAAGCCGGGCTGACTCTGAATATGGGCCGATCAACTCAGGAACCAGAGGATGGAAATCACCCCCCTCCAGGTCCAGCAGATGTTTTTTAGGCATGGCGACATCCTTCAGCTCCTCCCGTCGCGCCAATGCATGCTCCATGGAATTTACAAGGACGTCCTGGGTGTACTGCCAGGCATCTCCCTGGTTGAAAACGAGGCTTTGAAGAACCCCCACGGCCATCGGAGACTTCCGCACCCTGCCGTACTCGAGCGCCCCGACCACTGACGGGATGTGGGGGAAACCCCTTTCGGTAAGAAATCGGCCGATTTCCAGGTCGGGGTTCATGCCGCTCTCGACGCGCCTGAAGAGTTTGAGGATGAATCGGTCTTTGAAGATGATCGAGGTGTTGCTCTGTTCCCCCTTGAGAATCGAGGGCTCCAGAGGCACTTCGCTGCTGGAGAGGAGGCGGCCCAAGGCCTTTGTCGATGTAGCCACAAGTTCCCCTTGTGCCCCTTTCAGGCGACGCCGACGAGACATGGCTTGCAGCAGGCCCTCGCAGAAGTCTCGGTCCACGACAGCATCGTAGAGAATCCTTCCCTCATCTCTGTCTCCCACCCGAATTCGAGCGATCACCGCATGGGGATTCTCTTTCCATACGTGATCCCCTTGTTCTCGGGTCGCGGAGGTGAGCGGGAGGAGATAGGTCTCCGGGTCCCTTTCCACATAATTGATTTGAACCAATGTGATGTAGGCAGGTGAAGCGTCGGTGGGCAGGGGAAGGGTATCCAGGATACTGGCTGATCGCATACGCCGGGCCTTCCCACCGAACCAACGGCACAATTTGAAATACTGCGGCAGGAGGGCTTCCAGTTTGGATCTCGCCTCCCCACGGAAAACGCCCTCCCACTTCCCCGCGACCCATAAGACGGGCAATTGAGAGACCTCAGTCGGCATCGCCGTGGACACCTCAAGGGCTCTGGGCGGCTCGATCCGGAACCAGTAGAAGGTGTGAGGGGCCAGGGTGATGAAATATGGCAGGTCCCCAATAGGAGGGAACTCTGTCCCCCCAAACAGCTCGATGGGAACCATCCCCTTCATGACCGAAAGGTCGAGCTCTGCGCATTGGGCGAAGCGTGAGAGGTTGGCAATCACAAGGATGCACTCATTCTCGTAGCGACGGATCAAAGCCAGAACCTTTCGGTTCTCTGGATAGAGGAACTCGAGGGTTCCGCGGCTAAAGGCCTTATACCGCTTCCTCAAGGCGATGAGGCGCTTCATCCACCAGAGAAGAGAACTCGGGTTGTTCTGCTGGGCGTCCACATTGACGGCCTCGTAGTGATACTCTGGATCGATGATGATGGGGAGATAGAGACGCTGGGAATTGGCATGAGAAAAACCCGCATTCCGGTCAGCACTCCAGTGCATGGGGGTCCGGACGCCGTTCCGGTCGCCCAGGTAGATATTGTCCCCCATCCCGATCTCGTCCCCATAGAAGAGAACGGGGGTACCGGGCAAGGAGAAAAGAAAACCGTGCAAGACCTCGATCCGTCGACGGTGATTGCCTAAAAGGGGAGCAAGACGACGACGGATCCCGAGGTTGATCCGCATCTGGGGATCCTGGGCGTATACCCGGTACATGAAGTCCCGTTCTTCGTCCGTGACCATCTCCAGGGTCAACTCGTCGTGGTTCCGAAGAAAAAGGGCCCACTGGCATGATTCGGGTATCGGTGGGGTCTGCTCAAGGATATCAATAATGGGAAACCGATCTTCCATCCGAAGAGCCATGAACAGTCGAGGCATCAACGGAAAATGAAAAGCCATATGGCACTCATCGCCGTCCCCAAAATAGGCCACCGCATCCTCAGGCCACTGGTTCGCTTCTGCCACCAAGATTCTGTCCTTGTACCGACCGTCAATGAAGGCTCTTAATCTCCTCAGGAATGCATAGGTCTCCGGCAGGTTCTCACAATTCGTGCCTTCCCGTTCATAGAGGTAGGGGACCGCGTCCAACCGTAAGCCATCCACACCCATATCGAACCAGAATTCAATGACGCGGAGAATTGCTTTTTCCACCTGAGGATTGTCGTAATTGAGATCTGGCTGGTGGGAATAGAAGCGGTGCCAGTAATAGGCCTTGGCCACCGGATCCCAGGTCCAATTGGATGACTCGAAGTCTTTAAAGATGATCCGCGTCTCTTTGTACTTGTCCGAAGTATCGTTCCAAACGTAGAAGTCGCGCCACCGGCTACCCGGCCTGGCCCTGCGTGCCCGCTGGAACCAGGCGTGCTGGTCAGAGGTGTGGTTCACGACCAGCTCGCTAATCACCCGAAGGTTCCGCCGGTGTGCCTCCCGTAAAAACAGTTTGAAGTCGCGCAGATTCCCGTAAGCCTGGTGGATGTCCGTATAGTTCGAGATATCGTAGCCATCGTCCTTCAAGGGGGAGGGACAGAAGGGAAGGAGCCAGATCGCCGAGACCCCTAGATCCTGAAGGTAGTCCAGCCTTGTGACGAGTCCTTTGAAATCGCCCACACCGTCTCCGTCGCTGTCACAGAACGCCTTGACATGGAGCTCGTATATGATCGCATCTTTGTACCACTGGGGGTCGCTATCTGATCCGAAAATCTCCGTGTTCTTCTTAACCACGGGGGGGCTCCTCTACATGAAGTAGTCAAAATCCCGTTCCGTGCGGATGCGCCGCCGCACACGGAAGATGTGGGCAGGAACGATGTGCGGGTTGAGTTCAACGTAGTTCCTCGCCCCGTGCCAGAGGAACCGGGCGTCACCCAAGAGGTCGTGTACCTGATAGGGCTGTTGTGCATCTAGCCCAAGTTTCTCGAGAGGGAGTTCAACCCACCCGGCGTGGGTGTGATGAGGATCGAGGTTCACCACCACCAGGACGATGTTGGAAAGGTCTTCCGTGTGCTTGCTGTAGCAGATGAGCTGTTCATTGTCCACGTTGTGAAAGCGCGGTTTCCAGTCACTTTGGAGAGCAGGGTTCTCTCGCCTGATGCGGTTAACCCGGGTGATGAAATCCCTCATGTTCTCGGGTTTGGAGAGGTCCCAGTTCTTAATCTCGTATTTTTCAGAGTCCAGATACTCCTCACTTCCCCATTCTCGTGGCCGGTTCTCGCATAGCTCAAAAGCCGGGCCATAGATGCCATAGTTGGCCCCCAGAGTCGCAGCCAGGACAACTCTCGCCATAAAGGCCGGTCGCCCGCCCATCTGGAGATATTCCGTCAAAATGTCGGGCGTGTTTGGCCATAGGTTCGGGCGCAAGTACTCTGCAACGTGGGTTTGGGTGAGTTCGATCAAGTACTGGCTGAGTTCCCATTTCGTATTTCGCCATGCAAAGTACGTGTAAGATTGGGTGAAACCGATCTTCGCCAGGTGATACATGACCTTTGGGCGGGTAAAAGCTTCAGCCAGAAAGATCACCTCTGGATGGTCTTTCTTGACCTCCCGGATGAGCCACTCCCAGAAGGAGAAGGGTTTGGTGTGGGGGTTGTCCACACGAAAGATCTGAATCCCCTGATCGATCCAGAAATCCACAACACTTTTGAGCTCTTCCCAGAGCTCCTTCCAGTGATCGGTCTCGAAGTTGAGAGGATAGATGTCCTCGTACTTTTTGGGTGGGTTTTCCGCATACTGGACGGTCCCATCGGGACGCCAGCGGAACCATTCCGGGTGCTCCTTGACATACGGGTGATCAGGGGTGCACTGGAAGGCCAGATCGATGGCAACCTCGATCCCATGCTCTGCGGCCTTGGCCAAGAGCCTCCGGAAGTCTTCCAAGGTGCCGAGTTGGGGATGGACATCCTTGTGGCCCCCCTCGTCAGACCCAATGGCCCAGGGGCTTCCCGGGTCATCCGGACCTGCACCCGGGCTATTGTTCTTGCCTTTTCGGTGAGTGCGGCCAATGGGGTGGATCGGAGGCAGGTAAAGCACGTCGAACCCCATGGAAGCAATGTCGGAAAGTCGCGCCTCACAGTCCCTGAAGGTCCCATGGTTCCCTGTCTCGGGTGCACAGGAGCGGGGAAATAACTCATACCAGGCGCTATAGCGGGCTTTCTGTCGATCGACAACGACCGTGAGTTCCTTTTCATAGGTCGTCGCGAACCGCCTGTCCGGGTATTTCGCGATCATCCGGGCAAGATCTTCACCCACGGCGAGAGGAATCTTCTTAGCGGGCTCCCTCTGCGAACGCAACGAGGCTGCACATTCTCGCAATCTGTCCCTGTCCGATCCAGAAGCCCGCCGGCTCCCTTCCTCGACGAGATCAGCCCCAATCTGGAGGTCGATCGCCACGTCTTGGCCCGCCTCGACTTTCTTCACCAAGCCCTGGCGCCAGGCTCTGAAGTAATCCGGCCACGCCTGGACGGTGTAACGATATTGACCCAGTTCCATCACCCTAAACGCCCCCCGCCAACGGTCGTTGACGAGGAAATCCATGGGAGACTCCGTCCACTCAGATTCGTCTTCTTTCCGATGGAGGAGGACACAGGAGACCGCATCGTGACCGTACGTGAACATGTCTGCCTCGACAACGACCTTTTCCCCAACGGTTCGCTTGATCGGGAACTGCCCACAGTCGATCTCAGGCTTCACGCCCTCGATTACGACCCGTTTTCGCCCATAGTCATTCATCATGCAAAAGCTATCCCTCCCGTAGCCCTAAGATCTTTGACCAGAAAAGCTACACTTTTTAGGGGTCTCGGGTCAAGGGGCATATCTACTGGAGTTTACTCAGAAAATACGCGGTAACCACGCAACCAATTGAAATTGAAGCTCCTCTCCGATTTAGCTGAGAAAGTCCGGAAACTCGAGTTTTTGGATTCTTGACAGAGATCCCCAATGTGCTAAGATCTCGGTGGAGTTGGGGACGACGCCGAAAAGACTCTGAGAAGATCCAACCCATGGGGGTGGCTCGTGGGTTACGGTAATGGAGAAAGGGTAGCGTAGGTGGATAATTCAGGGCATGGAACGACGAAACTGCCCTGGGGGGGTCTATGGAGGAAATCTTGGAGGTTTGGGGAGAGTGGGCCTGGCCGCCCAGCGCACGATTTCGACTCTACTGGCTGGTATTCAGATTGCCATCACACAGCCCATTCGCGTCGATGATGTCGTCATCGTGGAGAATGAATGGGGCCGAATCGAGGAGATCACCTTTGCCTATGTGGTTGTCCGGATCTGGGATCTGAGACGGTTGATCTTGCCCATTACCCATTTCATTGAAAAACCCTTCCAGAACTGGACACGGGTGACGGCTGATATCTTGGGTACCGTATTTATCTACGTGGACTACACCGGGCCGGTTCAGGCGATCCGGGAGGAACTCCATCGTATTCTGAAGAGTACAGACCTCTGGGATGGCAAAGCCTGGGTGCTCCAGGTGACCCATGCCACGGAGCGTACAGTGGAATTGCGGGCTCTCATGAGTGCTCAAGACGCTCCGACCGCCTGGAACCTGCGTTGTGAGGTAAGAGAGAGGCTGATTGAGTTTGTCCAGAGGAATTATCCGGATGGACTTCCCAAGGTCCGTGCCGAGGTTTCCCAATCAGAGGAAAACAGAATACTACCCAATGCGCCCGAGAGAGCTGAATCAGAAACCCAAGCCGATAGATACAAAGGGATCTAACATGAAGGCCCGAATAATCGAAATCTGTCTGGTTTTCTCTCAGAGTTTCCCTCTCCCCTGGCGGGAAGGGGTTCCCGTTAAACAATATCCATGGATACGACACACAGGAGTATGAAATGGAAGACATGTGGAAAGAGCTGGCCCATAAAGTCTACCTCATTGGCCCTCGAGTCGTCGTGAGCCTAGTCATCTTTTTCTGTTTCTGGATTGTGAGTTTTCTTCTTCAGAGATTTGTCCGCCAAATTGGAAAAAGGACGGCTCTCAACAGTACGGTTTCGAACATGATGGAGAGAACCGCTAAGCCTATCCTGTTGATTATTGGCGTTATTACTGCTCTGGGAACGATGGGGATTAATGTCGCCGGTCTCGTTGCCGGTTTGGGACTTATGGGTTTTGGTCTTGGATTTGCCCTCAGAGATGTCCTCTCCAATCTCATTGCGGGAGCCTTGATTCTGATGTATCGTCCCTTTCGTCGCAATGAAAGGATTTCTGTTTCAGGCCTTGAGGGAACTGTGGTTGAGATCGATCTGCGCTATACGACGCTTCACGCCGAGGACAAAAGGATTCTGATACCCAATTCGACCCTGTTCACCAATCCGATTACCGTCGAGACAAAACAAGATTAGATTGGTATTTTGCTCGGAGCGGTCTCGATTCGCCGGGCTGTTCCCACACGATCTTCGATAAGGAGGAGAGACAATGCTAAAAGAGTTCAAAGAATTTGCGATGCGGGGAAACGTCCTTGACATGGCCGTTGGAATCATCATTGGCGCGGCCTTTGGTGCCATCGTGAGGTCCCTTGTGTCAGATATCATCATGCCGCCTATCGGCCTGGTTTTGGGCCACGTTGATTTCACTAACCTTTTCGTAGTCCTGGAAGAAGGAACGACCGGTGGCCCCTATGTTTCCCTTGCCGATGCTCAGAAGGCCGGTGCGGTCACAATGAACTATGGGGTGTTCGTGAATACGATCATCAGCTTTTTGTTGGTTGCCTTTGCCGTGTTTCTTCTCATCCGCAATATCAACAAACTCAGGCGCCAGGAGGAAGCTCCGCCAGTCGAGCCAACAACAAAGCAGTGCCCCTACTGTTTATCGAAGATGCCCGTGAAGGCAACACGATGCGCCTATTGTACCTCGGAGTTGAAAGCCTCCTAGAATCACGGACGGCTTACTCATACCATCGAAAACTCTGTAGGGGAATTTTCAACCTGGAAGAGAAGACGGTTTGCGCCCAGGCGAGTGTGGAATTTCAAGACCTGGTGGTTACCACCAGACCCAGAATGATGAGAACCCCAATCAGATCGTCAAGAATCGGCCGAAAGTTCAACCGGAGGATGGAAATGGCATTGGACGAACGACCCTGAATCGAAGCTAAGCCGGCGATGAAACCCAAATCGGTGTTGGGAGGCAAATCATGAACGAGAAGAATGGAAAAAGCAATTGGACAATCATGTGGAAGTCGGCGGCTGGCCTCTGAGCTCATTCGCAAACCCTACCACGCGCTGGGGAAAGGGAATCTCTATTCCTTCTTTTTCAATCGCCTTCTTTATTTTCAATAAGAGCTCCGTTTTTATTCCGAACCATTCTGTTGCAGGCCCCCAGATTCTGACGATGATGTTCACAGCGCTATCCCCAAGGTTATCGACAAAAACCTGGGGGGCTGGGTTCTTCAGGGCCAGAGGATGCTCTTCGATGACGCTCTTGATGATTTCAACGGCCTTATCAGCATCGTCGCTGTATCGGATTCCCACAACATACTCAAACCGTCTAGCAACATTGGCCACAAAATTCGTTATGCTTGCGGTGAAAACCTTCTGATTGGGAACCCTGACGTACAGGCCATCAAAGGTTCGAATCGTAGTCGACATGATGCGGACGTCCTCGACGATTCCTCCTGTCCCCTCTATGTTGACCGAATTGCCAATCTTTACGGGCCGCTCAAGGATCAGGAAAAGCCCCGATATCAAGTTACCGATGATACTCTGACTGGCAAAACCGACCGCTAATCCGGCAATACCGCCCGCAACGAGTAGGCCTGAAAGTTTCACTCCTATGGTTGGGAGAACCGAAAGCACAGCAATGACGATAATGGCGTAGTAAATGACTTTCGCAACAATCTCCAAGTGCTCTTTTGCCACTTTCTCTCTGAGAAGTCTTCTAAGATAGATTGTGATAGCCTTAGCAGCAATAACCGCTCTAACCGCTCGATGGAAAAAATCAACCCAAAGCTCCATGAGATGGATCTCCTCTTGACTTCACCCAGGAATTTGATTTAATGGGAGCTGGTATTCTCTACCAGGACCACGCACGCGTGAATTGGAAACAACCTTCAAAAACTTGGGCTCCCTCTTCCAGAAAGGAGATTTATCAATCAGAGGCAACGTTCCCATGGATCCCTCGGAAAGGACTTGGAGAGGCACACTTAGCATGGACAACCTAGAATGAGCAAGGACTCAACAAGCAAGGGAATTCTCCATTTGATGAAGAAATCGAAACCGACAAAGAATGAGACGGGCGTAAAGAAATTCGGCACCTTTGGCGGGGTTTTCACACCCGATGTACTAACGATTCTCGGCGTGATCATGTATCTGAGACTGGGCTGGGTGGTTGGAAACGCCGGATTTCTTGGAGCGGTTCTGATTATTCTCTTGGGGAAAAGTGTCACCATTTGTACCGGCCTGTCCATGGCCTCGATCACGACCAACATCAAGATTGGGGCCGGCGGAGCATACTCGATCATTTCGAAATCATTGGGCCTTGAGGCGGGCGGAAGTATAGGAATCTCGCTTTACATTGCTCAGGCACTTTCAGCCGCTTTATACATTATTGGCTTCACCGAGGCGTGGCTCCGCGTTTTCCCTCAGCATCAGCCATTACTGGTGTCAAGCATTGCCTGGATAAGTCTTTTGATCATTTCCTATGTCAGCGCTCAGCTGGCGATTCGAGTCCAGTACTTCATCATGACCGTGATCGGTATTTCCTTGGTTTCATTCTTTCTTTCCCCTGCCAGCCCAGTTCCTCAAGTTGCATTCGTCGGGAATTTCGAAGATGCCAGCTTCTGGAAAGTATTCGCCGTGTTTTTTCCGGCGGTAACCGGTATTATGGCCGGGGCTAATCTGTCAGGGGATTTGAAGGATCCGCGCCGCTCAATCCCGTTAGGAACGATGAGCGCAATCGTCGTGACAATGATCATCTATATAGGCATTGCTTACTTCGCCGCCGGAATCGCCACCCCTGAAGAACTCCGCGCGAATCAACTCATTATGGTGGATAAGGCGCGATGGGGCGAGGCAGTCATTGCCGGAATCATGGGTGCAACACTATCCTCTGCCCTGGGAAGCATGCTCGGTGCTCCTCGCATCTTACAGGCACTGGCTGAACAGAAAACAGTCCCATTTTCAACGGTCCTTGCGGTAAAGACTAAAACAAACGAACCGAGGAATGCCATCATCTTCACGGGTATTTTCATCGAGCTTTCGCTCATCACGGGCAATCTTAACTTTCTTGCTTCCCTCATTACCATGTTTTTCCTGATTACCTACGGCATACTGAATCTCGTGGTCTTCCTCGAACAAGCGATGAAAATCATAAGCTTCCGGCCAACGCTTCGAATCCCCCAATTCGTTCCGCTCTTGGGCGCGCTGCAATGCATCGTGATTATGTTCCTCATCGATCCAATTTTTAGTGGCATCGCCGTAACGATCATCGTGATCCTGTACGTATGGTTGGCGCGTAGAGAATTAGAGGCCAAATGGGGAGACATTCGCGGCGGATTGGTACTCTACCTCGTAGAACGAGCGGCAAGGTTGGCCCAAAGGTTTCCCCGCCATCAGATTTCGTGGAAGCCCGACCTATTGGTTCCAATCGAGGAGCCTGAAACCTGGACCGGACCATTGCTCCTTATTCGTGACATTATCAACCCATCTGGTAGTGTTTTTGCTTTCACGATGAGAAAGGAAAAAACAGAGGAAACCCAAAATGCCCTTGATGAACTCTTCTCACCGATCGAAGGGCATGGGGCTTTGGTTCGTTCGACGGTCATCGAAGAGTCTGATTTTTTACACGGGGCAACGTTGGTGATTCAGATACTGAGAAGTCGGATCATACGGCCCAATATCCTTTTTTTGACTATCGGACGGGATAGTAAGAAGGACGATACGGTTAATCACTTGATTACCCAGGCATCCAAATATGAATTGGGCGTGATGATCCTCTCGCAACATTCCCGCATGGCCTTTGGCATGCAAAAGGATGTTAACCTCTGGCTCCGCGATAAAAGCCCGAATTGGCACTTAGCGATATTGGTCACTTTGCAGCTTCAATTGAACTGGGAAGGCAGAATAAATCTGATAACGACTGCATCGGACAAAAGAGATAAAAAGCGGCTACAGAGTTTTCTAGAAAGGATTAGTGATCGAACCCGATTGCCTGCCATGACTGACTTCCACGTGTTAGTTGGTTCTTTCAAAGACTCGTTGAAGATAGCTCCTCGGTCCGATCTCAATATTTTCGGATTGGGACCAGGCAACATACCGTTTGGCCAGATTCGAGAAGTAACGGATCTGGCGAGATCATCCTGCATTTTTGTGAAAGATTCCGGCCATGAGAGCGCACTGGTGTGAGGCAAACGTCATAACCATTTCTTTCTTCTAAAATAAACAAACATAAGGGCCACAATGGAGAGCATAACAGCTAGAGCCACGGGATAGCCCAAATGCCATTCGAGCTCTGGCATGTATTTGAAGTTCATGCCGTATATCCCTGCGATGAAGGTAAGGGGGATAAATATGGTGGCGATGATCGTTAATACCTTCATCACTTCATTCATTCGATTACTCACACTGGAAAGATAAATATCAAGCATCCCGGAAACCATGTCCCTGAAGGTCTCTATCGTTTCAATGACCTGAATGGTATGATCGTAAACATCTCTAAGGTATATTCCGGTGGACTTTTTAATCAGCTGCGATTCCAGTCGCTCCAGACCGCTGATCACCTCTCTGAGGGGCCAGACGGACTTCCGGAGGAATATCATATCCCCTTTCAATTTGTGGATCATGTTTAGAGTTTCTGGTGTAGGATGGGTGACTAACGTTTCCTCAAGGGACTCGATTCTTTCTCCAACGTTCTCTAAAATCACGAAATAGTTGTCAACGATGGCGTCGAGCAACGTGTAGGCAAGGTAATCAGCCCCTGCTTTTCTGACACGGCCTTTTGCATTCCGGATCCGCTCCCTGATTGGATCGAAGATATCTCCCTCTCTCTCTTGAAAAGAGATGACATAATTCGGACCCAGAACGAGGCTTACCTGCTCACCCATAATCTCCCCTTGATTTTCATCGAGAGAAATCATCTTCAAAACAATGAAGATATAATCTCCAAGATCCTCGATTTTTGGGCGTTGTGCTGTATGCACAATATCCTCCAAAATAAGAGGATGGATGCCAGAACGGGCACCGACTTTTCCTATAATGTCGACCTCGTGGAGTCCGTCGATATTTATCCATGTTACCGTTGGTTTGTCTTTGAAGGGGAAACAGTCTTCAATGTTCTCGATCTCCCTCTCTTGAAATTCTCTCTGATCGTAATCGATTACGATGATCCTTGTTTCTTCGGCCTTTCTCTCTCCAACATGCACGAGTGTGCCTGGTGGGAGCCCCACCTTTTTTTGGATTCTAAATTTTCTGGATGTTTTCTTAATGCGTCTAACCATTGCTATGCTCCTTTCGTCGCCTAAGCCCCGTTAAAACTCACACTCATAGGCAAGGATGCTCTCATCGTAGCAAAATCTCCTATTTTGTCAAACTGAAGCCGCGTGCCAGCGATCCTCGCTTCCATTCGGGCACAAATCGCGGGCCTCTCCTGTCCCAACTTCTTAACTCCATCTCCCTCGTGTTGAAGAGCGCGGGGGATGGATTGGAGGAAAGGAATGTCGAGGCACCCCACGAGTATCGACTCTGACAAGGAGAGGGTCTAGCGGTTGCGGCCGTTTCGTTCCTATGCGATCGTGGGGGGGGGGATACTTCGCAAGCCTTGAAATCATTTTTCCATTCGAATAAAATCAAAGTATCGATTTCCTCGGCTGTAGCTTCGCAGACAGAATACCCTTTTTGTCTATTTGTCAGTATTGGATCGAGGGAGAGGGAGATGCCAAGAAAATCGTCGATTGGCTCAAGACCCACACGCAAAAAGGCCAAGTTCGATTTCTATTCTCCTCATGCTCAAAGGGTCTCGCTCGCTGGGGATTTTAACAACTGGGATGTCAATAGCATGCCCATGAAGAAGGACAAAAAAGGGAACTGGAAGGCGAGTGTTGATCTTGATCCTGGCAGGTATGAGTACCGTTTCTATGTAGATGGTAACTGGCAGGATGATCCGAACGCTCAGGAGAGGGTTGATAACCCCTTTGGATGCCAGAATTGCCTGAAGATTGTGAGTTGAGGTAAAAGGCATCAACGTTGGCCTCCGCAGTTCATCATCGACTACCGCCGATCCCTACGAGTGACAGCGGTTGAGCCAATGCCGCTTACCGGTTTGTGAGCGATACACACCTGGTGGATCGCGGCCCCACCCACTACCTGTGTACAACTCAATCGGTGTCTTTGCCCCAACCGTTCGCCTTGCAAGGGGAGGCGTGTCAGGCCAATAGGCAGTCGAAGTGTTCCAATATACCAGGAGGGCAAGCCATGAGCAGAAACGACGGATTGGTATTCGCCTATGTTTTGGATGGAAATGGTGGCGGGCATACCATGAATTGGGAGAGGCTCAGACATTGGTCCCCTCAGGAGGGTACGCTCTGGCTGCACCTCGATTATGCCAACGAAACAGTTCAAAAATGGTTGAGAGAAGAAAGCGGCCTCAGCCCGATATCGTGCGAAGCGCTGGTTGCTGACGAATCCCGGCCCCGTATCGTTCCATCTGGCGATAGCCTTCTCTTGATTCTCCGCGGTATAAATTGCAACCCCGGAGCTGATCCGGAGGATATGGTATCGCTCCGAATGTGGTTCGAGGAAAATCGAGTCATTACCATGAGGCACAGACGGGTCATGGCCATCGAAGATATTCACAAAGCCATTGAATCGGGCAAGGGGCCACGCTCTTCCAGCGATTTTTTGGCGACGATCTCCGAACGCATCGCAGACCGGATGGGAGATGTCATAGCGGACATCGACGACACCGTGGATGACCTTGAAGATAGCGTCCTCACTGTAGAAAGCGATGAGCTTCGCCCAAGGCTTGCTGGCATCCGGCGGCAATCGATCAGCCTGAGACGATATATCGCCCCACAGCGCGACGTTCTGGCACGGCTACAGAATGAACGCATGCCATGGCTGAAGGACACCGATAGGGTTCATATTCGGGAGGTCGCTGAACGCACGGCTCGTTATGTAGAAGACATCGACTCTGCCCGGGACCGCGCTGCGATTACGCAGGAGGAATTGAACAACCGCTTGTCAGAACTGATGAATAAGGCCATGTATACACTCTCGATCGTAGCAGCAATATTTCTTCCGTTAGGTCTTCTCACTGGCCTCCTTGGAATTAATGTTGGCGGTATGCCAGGTACAGAGAGCCCCTGGGCGTTTGCGATCGTGAGTCTGGTTTTGGTGGTGATTGCTCTGACACTAATCTGGCTATTCAAACGGATAAGATGGCTCTAGAAGCCAAAGAGGATCCAAGGAGCATGAGGGCTGTTCAAGCCAAAGCCGTCGCCGGTTGGCGACTTCCCCATATCTAGGTAAACCTTCAAACCAGATCGCCTGATCCGGGTGCAAACGCCATTGGGGCTCTGATTCTTGAGATTGGGTTTGGCCTGTTGGGCTAGTGTCCTGAAATGGCTGCGGGAGGTGATGCGCAGATGAAAACTCAAGACACAGGTCGATCTAATGAGAAATAGTTAGGCAATTACTAGGAGGGGGTATCCTGGATCGGAGGTGAGAATCTATGCCATTCGAGTTGGAACCTTGGAGACCTTTTAGAGAGCTGACCACGCTTCGAGATGAGATGGACAAGCTGTGGACCCGTTTCTTCGGGGGGTGGCCGAGTATGGAGCCTTCTCGGGGTGAATGGGTCCCTTCCCTCGATATATCCGAAACCAAGGAGAACATCGTGGTGAAGGCCGAGGTCCCCGGGATGGATGCAAAGGACATTGATATTTCACTGGCCAATGAGGTGTTAACGGTCAAAGGGGAGAAAAAACAAGAGAAGGAGGAAAAAGAGGAGAACTACCACCGGATAGAGCGAAGCTTTGGGACTTTTTCCCGATCCATTCGGCTACCCTGGGAGGTTCAGAGTGAAAAGATCAAGGCTAATTACAGGAACGGGGTCCTGAACATCACCCTGCCAAAGTCACAAGAGGCCAAGAAGAAGGAAATAAAGATCAAGGTGGACTAAGCGCCAAAAGGCTTCCCCTTCCCAGATGCTTGAACGAAGCATTCCCGACTTCGAAGCCAACGAGAGCGAGTTAGCCAGCTCCGGACCGGATTTGAGCCCTTCAGAACTGCCAGGACGAAAACGCGGGAAAGGCGTCTCATGAAAGGAGCGACCGCTGAAAGCATCGTGGCCAACCGGCCGAATCTTCGCTCTGGACATCTGCCTTGACCGGAGTTGGCTGGTCATCTTCCGCCTGTTCACCTGGATTGTGGCGTCACACGCCCATACTCCAGTTCATGCACTTCCGCTCGGAATTGGGGATCCGAGATTCTGCTGAGAGTGTGAAAGATGAAGAACCAGAAAAAGCGACGAAAATCAGGATTCCGTGAGGCTTGAGGCCTTCCGTAGAACTAGGGTCTGAGATGTTCAGACATATTGCATCAAGTCAGGGAGGAGGACTCTTATCGTGAGCCCAAAGGGAACGTCTCTTTTTTTAATGGCTTCGATCTGGACGGTCTTGGGGTTCTTGATTACTGGATATACACCTCATGGGGGAACTGCCCTTTAGACCAGTTCTCCTTCGATCCAGAAAACCTGGCGCCAGGTTCTGATCGAGTCGTAACAAGTTATGTCCAAGAGGCTCTCCAAAAACGACACGGAGAGAAAGTGATCTCCCTCGTAAAGCTTTTGGAGGTCTATGAGCAGATTGCCAGGGATGCACTCCAGGATACGCCCCGAACCATCGCTAAGAATCTAGGCAGGGCTTTGAACGCCAATCTGATCATGGTGGGGACTGTCTGCCGATACAGAGATCGAGTTGGACGAGCTGCGGGGGTTCAAAGTCCGGCTTCAGTGGCCTTTTCGGTCTATCTAGTGGACCTGGCCACGGGAGAGATGATATGGAAAGCGAATTTCATTGAAGCGCAACAGTCTCTATCCGAGAACATTCTAAACGCCCGGGCCTTTTTGAAAAAGGGCGCCAAGTGGCTTTCCGCGAGTGAACTGGCCCGCTATGGAGTGACGGAGGTCTTCAAGAGATTTCCCCTTTAGGAGGATCTTTCGACACGATCTCTAACGAAGATGAAGATCTTAATTGCCTTTGGGTTAGTTGGATATAAGGAGTATAGTCCATTACGTATATCACACTAACTTCTGCGTATTGGACCGTGATTTAGACACTCGTTGAGGGGAAACCCGTGAGCGAGTTGAACGGGATGAAGGGAGGAGACCCCGATGAGAGTATCATGGAGAATCGGTCGAATCTTCGGCATTGACATCTGCATCGACGCGAGCTGGCTAGTGATCTTTGGTCTTTTCATCTGGATTATGGCATCTCACTATTTCCCCAGCGAGTATACCCAGTGGCCCAGATGGCAGTATTGGGTAGTTGGCGCACTGACATCGATCCTCTTCTTCGCCTCCGTCCTCGGCCATGAGCTGGCTCACTCCCTTGTCGCTGTCAAGCAGGGAGAAAAGGTCAGACGAATCACCCTGTTCATTCTTGGGGGAGTCGCCCAGATCTCTGAGGAACCCAAGGAGGCCTCGAAAGAGTTCTTCATGGCCTTGGTGGGCCCTTTGACGAGTTTCGCTATTGCGATTCTCTGCTTCTTTTTGGCCTCTATTCTCCTTTCCGTAAGTGAGCCTCTTTCTGCAATCGCTAAATATCTCTGGTTCATCAACCTCTTTCTTGGAGCCTTCAATCTCCTCCCAGGCTTTCCCATGGATGGGGGTCGTGTTCTTCGAGCCATAGTCTGGAAGTTTACTGGGAATCTGAAAAGGGCGACCGGCATTGCCTCAACTGTCGGCCAGGGGTTTGCATTTCTCTTCATTTTCATAGGATTCTCCATGATGTTTAGGGGCCTTTTTATCAATGGGATATGGATCATGATGGTTGGTTGGTTTCTCATGAGAGCGGCGGGTCAGGGTTATCACCAGGTCGTCATGCGAGAGATGCTCAGGGATATCAGGGCACAAGACCTGATGGAAAGGGACATTCAGAACGTCCCCAGCGACCTCTCACTCCAGGCACTGGTTGATGAATACATTCTGAGACATCGTGACCGTGGGTTTATCGTCGTAGATAAGGGACAGATCAAGGGAATCGTTTGCCTCGAGGATGTGAAAAAGGTCGCTAAGGATCAGTGGGCCTCAAAAAAGGTCAGGGAGGTGATGACCTCGAGCGAGGATTTAGCCGTGGTCTTGCCCGAGGATGACGGAAACAAGGTTCTTGCGGAACTCACCGCCAGGAAAGTCCACCAGGTGCCTGTCGTGAAAGGGGGTAAGATCCAGGGGATCGTTTGCAGAACCGATATCCTCCAGTTCATACAACTTCGCGCCGATCTCGGCCTCTGAACAGGGAGTTCCTTCGGGCGGTCACTTCTTCTTTTGGGATGATATCGGACAGCTGGCTGCTATCGTTGCGATCCGGACGGTACTCCACCTATCCCTCTTGCGGGAACTGGAACATGCGGACAGGTCAATTCAGGGATAGCAGAAGCTTAACCGTTTATGTTCACTCGGCCCCACGATGAAGAACGAATCAGACGCAGATCAGGCTTTCTCATAAAGGCTTCGGAATCGCAAAACAGGCTGTGACCCAGTCCTAGCAAGAGGCACGATTCCATGGAAGCAGTTCAATACACGCTATATGGCTCAATCGGATCTCATTCCAGGCTTTCACTACACAGGAGGTCGATATGCCCTCGGAGGAAAAGAAAAGATCTGAAGACAATTTGAAGGACAGGATCGGCTCTCTCTTTGGTCCCCAAGACCGTCAAAGAAAGAAAGACGCGTTACCTCCCAAGGCGCACTTCAGCATCTGGTATTTCCTGATCGCCTTCCTGCTTTTTCTCCTGCTCCAAAACTACTTCCTTTCCCGAAAAGTGGAGACGATCTCATACAGCAGGTTCAAACAGTACCTGGCAGAGGGACGGGTGAGCCAATTGACCATCGCTCCTGAAAGTATCAGAGGGACGGTAAAGGGACAGGAGGGTAAGAGAGATCAGGGGTTTGTCACGGTTCGTGTCGATGATCCCAATCTGGTTAACGAACTGGACAAACATAACGTGGATTACTCCGGCCTCTATCAGAGCAAGTTCTTGAGCACCCTTTTGTCCTGGATCATCCCCATCGGCATCTTTTTCTTGATCTGGCGGTACGCCATGAAAAGGATGGGACCGGGTTACGGGGTGATGTCTTTTAGCAAGAGCAAAGCCAAGCTTTTCGCCGAGGATGGGACCAAGGTCAGGTTTGCGGATGTGGCGGGAATCGATGAGGCGAAAGAAGAACTTCAGGAAGTGGTGGAGTTCTTGAAGAACCCAGGAAAATTCCAGAGACTGGGGGGAAGAATTCCTAAAGGGGTGCTGTTGGTCGGTGCACCGGGAACGGGTAAAACCCTCCTTGCCAAAGCCGTCGCGGGAGAGGCCATGGTTCCCTTCTTCAATATCAGTGGATCCGAGTTCGTGGAGATGTTTGTCGGCGTCGGCGCGGCGCGTGTCCGGGACCTTTTCTCTCAAGCCACGGCTCATGCTCCCTGCATCATCTTCATCGATGAGCTGGACGCGCTGGGCAAAGCCCGGGGGATCAGCGTCATCGGCGGCCATGACGAGCGAGAACAGACCCTCAACCAGCTCCTTGTGGAAATGGACGGATTTGAATCCAACAAAGGGGTGATCATCATGGCCGCCACCAACCGCCCGGAGACCCTTGACCCCGCCCTGTTGCGTCCGGGGCGGTTCGATCGGCAGATCGTGGTGGATAGACCGGACATCGCCGGCCGGGAGGCCATCCTGAGAATCCATTCAAAGAATGTTCCCCTTTCCCCGGAAGTCGATCTCCGCCAGATCGCTGCCCGGACTCCTGGATTTGTGGGAGCTGATCTGGCGAACCTGGTCAATGAGGCAGCCCTTCTCGCTGCCCGGAAAAACAGGGAACAGGTGGGGCCAGAGGATTTCGATGAGGCCATCGACCGGGTCGTCACCGGTCTTGAAAAGAAAAAGCGAGTGATGAACCCGAAGGAGAAAGAGATCACTGCTTACCATGAGTCTGGTCATGCCCTTGTTGCTGAATCCGTTGAACATGCAGATCCGGTCCACAAGATTTCCATCATTCCCCGGGGGATTGGGGCTCTGGGGTACACCCAGCAGCAGCCCACGGAGGACCGTTATTTGATGACCCGTTCCGAGCTACTGGATCGGCTGGCTGTTCTCTTAGGAGGTCGGGTGGCGGAGGAGTTGGTCTTTGGTGAGATCTCCACAGGAGCCCAGAACGATTTGCAACGGGCCACGGACATCGCCCGGTCCATGGTCGCAGAATATGGTATGAGCGATCGCCTGGGCCTGGTGACCTATGAGCGCGAGCGCCGACCCATGTTCATGCCGGATAGCTTTTCTCCCAGTAAGACATACAGCGAGGAGAAAGCCGCCCAGATCGACGAGGAGGTCTCCCGGGTCGTGGAGGAAGCCCATCAAAGAGTGAGGGGAATCCTCTCAGAGCACCGTAGAGTCCTGGACAACTTGGCTCGCCTCCTTTTGGAAAAGGAGATGGTCCAGGGGGATGAGCTCAGAAAGATGCTGTCCCAATCCAAGGCTCAACTCCGTCCCGGTCCAAAGGCCTCACCAGCAGAACCGCCTCCGTAGAATGGTCGGCATCCCGTTTCCGATAGAGGGTTCCGATCCTTTGCACGGCCGTTGTTGTAGGTCGGGTGGATGATGATAGTCCTCTCCGGATACAAGGTACAGGGAGCCTTTCATCCTGCATTGGAATGTGGCCTGAGAAGTCCTACCGGGGATTAGATAAGGAACAACCCTAAATGCACGGGAAAAATCCTAAGGACAGCTTGACGGATGAGGAGGTCCAAGCCGGTCTCAGAGCTGTCATAAGATCCGGTCTCGCCACGAGGGCCATGAGCACATTTACGGGGGGGGCCTTTCTTGTCGCCTTTGCACTGAAGCTTGGAGCGTCGAATTCTGTGATCGGACTCTTAGCAGCCATTCCTGCCCTGGCACAGCTCCTTCAGATTCCCTCGATCTATCTTGTTGAAAAGATAAGGAACAGACGAAAAATCGCTCTGATCGCAACGGCATCGGACAGAGTCTTCTGGCTGCTCATTGCTGCAATCCCCTTCCTAGTCGGTCCTGGTGCAGGACTCATTGTCCTCTTTGTCGCCCTGCTCTTCCATTCATCACTCTCCGCTGTGGTTAACTGCAGCTGGAACTCCTGGATGCGTGACCTTGTCCCACAAACCCAATTGGGATCCTTTTTCTCGAAAAGGATGCGTTCGATGACTGGACTGGGGATTGTGCTGAGCCTGGTTGGAGGAATGTATATCGACTATTGGAAGAGACTATTCCCGAGTAATGAGTTATACGCCTATTCCTTATTGTTTATGACAGGATTCCTCGTCGGGATGCTTGGTGTCTATTTCATGGCAACCATTCCTGAGCCTCCCATGGCACCCCCGGAGGACAGAGCGAGTTTCTTCAAGGTCTTGACACGGCCCTTCAAGGATGTAGATTTCAGAGAACTCATCATGTTTCTCGGGTCCTGGAATTTCGCCGTCAATCTCGCGGCTCCCTTTTTTACCGTCTACATGCTCAAAAAACTGAAATTAGACATGTCGTTCGTTATCGTTCTGACGGTCATGAGCCAAATAATGAATCTTTGGTTCTTACGAACGTGGGGGAGATTTTCAGACCGTTACAGTAATAAATCGGTACTGGGTGTCAGTGGCCCTTTGTTTATCGGATGTATTCTCGCTTTTGCTTTTACGACTATGCCAGAGAGACATATCCTGACCACGCCGCTCTTGATAGGGATTCACATCTTCATGGGCATTTCCACCGCCGGGGTGACTCTGGCTTCGGGAAACATCGGGCTCAAATTGGCGCCCAAGGGGCACGCAACGGCCTACCTGGCAACGAACAGTCTCGTTAATTCGTTTGCAGCGGGCATTGCCCCGGTCTTGGGCGGCAAGTTCGCTGACTTTTTTGCAAACCGGGAACTTTCTTTGATACTCAAATGGACAAGCCCTGGGAAAGCGTTGACTTTTCAAACGATAAACTTCCAACACTGGGATTTCTTCTTCCTCTTTGCTTTTTTGCTCGGCCTGTATTCTATTCATCGGTTGACCCGAGTAAAAGAAGTCGGAGAGGTGGAGGAGAAGATTGTAGTCAGTGAGCTCATTTCAGAGGTCAGAAATGAGATACGAAATCTCTCCACTGCTAATGGAATCCGACAAGTGGTGGCTTTTCCATTTTCGGTTGTAAGGAGTACAATCAAGAAAGTTTGAGCTGACCTCTTGAAGTTCCCGGCTGAACAAGTTGCCGAGTCGATTCTTGGAACCTCTGTTTTCAATGTGTCATGTGAGTCCTCAGAGCGATGAACCGCAGGACGAGCAGTTGTCCCGTAAAATGAGTCGTGGGAAGAGATCCGTTGAAGCGAAGCTCCCCGCGCTCCCAAGCGGGGCATTCTGGCGAAGGCGAGTAAACCGATACGAACCACCGCCTTTCATGTTTGTCGTCACCAGGATCTGCGTCACCGTCATATCGGTGCGCCTAGCTAGTCGTCACTGAAAAATGTCCCTGGAGCGAACATTACGGAGTTTTTGGCGCTACCCGTCTTGGCGAAGGGAGTGTCCCCGAAGGGGCGAGATTCAGCTGTCTGAGGCCGCTAGGCCGAGTTCGGAAGATCGAACGACCGAGCCTTAGAACGGGTCAAAAACTCTGTACAGAGAGGGTCAGGGGCGTTTTTCAGTGACGACTAGCTAGATTTTGAGGAATGGAACCTGACAAACGTTTTCATTGGGGGAAAAGCCATGATGGAGGCAAATCTTTATCTGATGATTATTCTTTTGGTCATTCTTCTGGGCTGTTCGGCCTTTTTTTCAGGATCAGAAACAGCCCTGATGGCGATAAGCAAATTACGCCTGAGACATCTGGCTGAGACCAAACCTTTGAGCGCCAGACTCGTTGAGCGAATATTGAAAAGCCCTGAACGGCTTATTGGGACGATACTGGTTGGAAACAATCTTGTCAATGTTGCCATGTCGGCTATTGCCACGGCGTTGGCGGTTTCTTACTGGGGGGAAAAAGGGATCGTTTACGTCACGGCCATCCTGACGCTTGCCATTCTGATCTTCGCTGAGATCACTCCCAAGGTTTATGCCAAATACTTTAATGAACGTGTCTCTTTTCTCACGGCACCTGTCCTCAATGTGATTATGCTCCTATTCAGTCCAGTTGTGACTGCCGTGACATACGTCACCGACAAGATTCTCTTTCTAATGGGTATCGATGTTACCAGGATGAAAAGACCCATGATGACCGAGGCTGAGGTCAGAACTTGTATAAAGATGGGTTGGGATGAAGGGGCTATTACTGCCAAGGAGAGACAGTTGCTTTCCAGGGTCTTTACCCTGAACGACAAAACCATCGGGGAGGTTATGGTCTCTAGAGACGAAATGACGATTCTCGATAGCGATACCTCCAACGAAGAAATCATCAAAGCGGTTTTAAGAACCGGTTTCTCCCGGTTCCCTGTTAGTAAGAGAAAAGGTAAGGATGTCATAGGGTTCATACATGCCAAGGATTTGTTCACCGTGATGAACAAGAACAAACCCGGGTCCCTGAAGAGCATTCTGAGACCGCCATACTTTGTGCCTGGAAACAAGAAAATCGACGCCCAACTCCGCAGTTTCCAGGCCAGGAGGCTCCACCAGGCAGTTGTGTTGGATGAAAAAGGCCAAGTCGCGGGTCTGATTACTTTGGAAGACATCCTGGAGGAATTGGTGGGAAGCATCCACGATGAGCATGATTAGACGAGAAACGGTTCGGGCGCGTCTGCGCCCGTTCCGTGATAGATTGAAAGCTGAAGGCCATAGCCAGCCCGAGGGGAGGGGCAGAATAGGGATGGCAGAATTCTCAAGGGCATGGTGGGCATGTTCCGGTGAAGAGATTCTCGAAGATCTCCAGGTCTCCTTACCTAGAGGCCTCAGCCCACCAGAAAGGCTCAAATTGCAACTCCCCTGGGCGTACACCGGAATTCGGATTGCCGATATGAGACAAACCGGAAATCAAATTTCCTGCCCTTGACACCTCTCAATTTCTATCTTATTTCAATATCTTGAGACTTCTTGAAGGGGTCCAGCCCCCTACTGATGGGCCCTACTGGGAAAAATCGGAAAGAGAAATGCCGATGAGCTGACGAGTTAGAAGAGGAAAACATGAAATATCAATGCCTTATCTTTTTGGCACAGGGGTTGCCATTACTCGGTAACGAGTGTTGAGACGGAATAACCTGACCAGAGAGGAGAAATCGAGTGATGAGATTCAAGAGAGTGCTGTTGGTTTGTGGGGTTTGTGTTTTGCTATCCCTTTCAATCTTGACCTCCAAAAACACACCGATCGCCCAAACAGTCACCGTCACAGGAGTCGTATATGCGGACGACTGGGATGACAACGACAATGTCACGGCTGTGGTCATAGAAACCGAAGACGGTGAGGAATACGGGATTTCGACCGATGGCAAAGGAAAAGAGCTACTGAAACTCGAAGACAAGAGGGTGGAACTCACGGGCACGGTTTCTGAGCACGGAGAAGGTGAGAAAACCATAACGGTCACGACCTATAGAATCCTGGAATGAGACCCGGAAGGGTAGGAAACGGCCTATCGGGTCGCACGTGAGGGTTAAACAATGAGCCGACGAGTCTTGTTGGTGGACGATGACCTTCATGTCCTCGAAATGATGGCTGAAGCCCTTGCGCAAGAGGGATATGAAATCACGGAGAAAGGAAGTGGCGAGGCAGCGGTGAAGGTGCTGGGACGGAAGGACTTTGAGCTGGTGATCACCGACCTCAATATGTACCAGGCAGATGGCTTCGCGGTTCTGAAAAAAGCCAGAGAGCGAAATCCCGATACGAGGGTTATTCTTCTTACCGGTGGGACCGACGTAACGTCTCCCCTCCAGGCTCTTTCACTCGGCTTTGATGACTACATTCCAAAGCCGTGTGGCCTAGAGGAGATCTTTAAGCGGGTGGCCAATTCCTTTCAAGAACTGGAACGTAAGCGGAGAGTGCCCACCTCGGTTCAATCCAGCCAGCAGATTGCTGTTAGCGCGTCAAGACTGGCCAGTCCATAGCGTGGCCGATGTCTCGGGGAGTTTCCGAAGGGAGGATATCCAATGAAGATACTTATCATCTCGATCCTATGCACGATTATCGGAGCCGCACTTCACTCTCTGTGGGATCAATGGAGGAGGACGAGAACGACACGATAAAACCAATGGCCGTGATCCTTTGACGATCACAGCCATCTGAGTTGGAGCCCGGACTCCGATGCAGGGGCACATTGGAGCGGTTGCGAAAGTTCCAGACATCTCTCGTGGCGAAATCTACGTTGCTGGCGTACAGCCAATCGTGCGAACGGTGAGAATGGCAAGAAAGCAAAGAAGACATGGAGATGCAAAAGAAGTCACCCACAAGG
>CAYGBW010000138.1:0-12732 GCA_964348185.1 uncultured Thermodesulfobacteriota bacterium
CATGAAGCCATGGTCACCCTTGGAACGGAACGACGAAGAATCCGTCCCTGGGGTCTGGGAGGAGGCAAACCCGGAGGAGGTTCGGATTGCTGGGTCGTCTCCCCTGGGGGTGAAAAAAAAGCCCTTCCCAGCAAGGTGACCATCCAGGTGGAGCCTGGAACCCGGATCGTGTTGAGAACGGCGGGAGGTGGAGGTTTCGGCGACCCATTGGAGCGAGAGCCCAAGCAAGTCCTCCGTGACGTGATGGAAGGTTTGATCAGTGTGGAGCGGGCAAGAGAGCAGTACGGTGTGGTGATTCATGGGGAGACAATGGAGATCGATGAAAACGCAACGATCCATTTAAGAGCGCAGTCAACGCAAAAAAAAGACGGATAATCCCTGGGACCCATGGATTCGCCGTGATTTCCGTCGAGGAAGAGGGCGTCTTGCGAAACATGGGCAGGAGAAAAACCCTAACCGAGTTTGTCAAATCTAGAGGAGGAGGTGGCCTATGAGAATACTTGTCTTGTGCCCGTTCGGGAAAACCGAGCCCTTTGGCCGAGAGAATCTAGAAAGGGTCGCACGACCGGATACGGAGTTTGACATCGAGTGTCTCGAAGCGGTCTTCCCCCTGAATTACAACACCTACATCTATAACACCCTGAAATGCATCAACGGAGCCGTGGAGAGGGCCATCAAAGCTGAACAGGAGGGGTACGACGCAGTGGTCCTCTCCTGTATGCTCGACCCCGGTTTGCTCGAATCACGTGCTATCGTGGACATTCCGGTGACGGGTGCTTTTGAAGCATCGGCTCACGTGGCCTCCATGATGGGGAAACGATTCAGTGTGGTCTCCACGGATCCCATGACCATCGGGGGCATCGACATGCGGCTGGTCGATCTCTACGGCCTTCGCTCAAAGGTGGCCTCTCTTCGGTGGATCGGTATCACGGCTTGTGACCTCTATCCGGAAATCACCCCTCCTGAAGAGATTGCCAGAAGAGTGGTGGAAGTCAGCAAGAGGTGCGTGGAAGAAGACCAGGCCGAAGTGATCATACCGGGATGTACAATCATCGGTTCAATCTTCACCCGGGTTTTTGAAAAGGACCCCGTCGAGGTTATCGGTGTTCCCGTGATCGATCCCATGTTCGTCGCCTTTAAGCAGGCCGAGATGATGGTTGATCTTTGCAAATTGGCAGGATATCCCGCGGTGAGTCGAGCAGGGCTCTGGAAGAAGCCGCCCGGGGAGGAAACACGTCAACTCCGCAAATTCATGAAAGAGAACGACTCCCCGGAGCAGTACTACTACTAAACTCGATTCCTTTGAAGAGGTGCAAGGGTTCAGGGGTCCAGAATCAGCGATCACCAGAGTTAAGGAGAACAACCGGTAGCTCGCCGCCAAGGGCAGAACCCTTTAGGAATCCCTGAATACCGACGACGGGAAAGGAGGTGGTGTATCAGGTCAGACAGTCGAGCATTATCACATAACCTGAGTAACGAAAGGGGGATCAAAATGGGAGAAAAAAGATACTTCGTCTTAACGGCTTTGGGGTGTAGTCTTCTGATCGCTGGACTTGTCTTTTCGCCCGGGCAGTCCATTGCCAAGACCCTAAAGATCGGCCACGTCTTGGCTCCGGGATCAAACCAGAACCAGGCTCTGGTCCAGGTATTCAAGCCTTATGTGGAGGAGAAATCGGGGGGTTCCCTCAAAATAGAGGTCTTCCCCAACGAGCAACTCGGGCACGGCCCTGACCAGGTGGAGGGGGTCAAGATGGGGACCCAGGAGTTGTTTCTCGGGGGTCAGACCTGGTGGGAGGCCCATGTCAAGGAGATCGGGGTCGTCACAGTCCCCTTTACGTTCAGTGGCCAGGAGCATTACCATCGGTGGATCGATGAAGTCGTTGGGAAAGAACTCGTGCCCCAGCTCATCAAAAACGCAAATCAGCGGTTTTTCAATTTGGATTACAAATGGAACCGAGGGCCCTTTCGGGTGATCTGCTCCAAGCGGCCGATCTTTACCCCCGACGACATCAAGGATTTGCGCCTCCGGATGTGGCCAGCTCGGATGCCCCAGAAATCGTGGGCCGGCCTGGGTGCCCAGATTCACACCATCGATTTTGCCGAAGCCTATCTCGCCCTGAAGCAGGGTGTCGTTGAGGCCATCACGTCGCCCTTCGATCTCGTATGGCCGCAGAAATTCACCGAGGTAACCAAATATGTCACCGAACTCAGACAGTTTCCTCAGATTGAACTCATTTCCATCAATGAGAAGGTGTGGCAGGGTTTGACCCCGGAGGAGCAGAGAATCCTCATGGACGGAGCCCGGAAAGCAGGCGAGTGGTACAACGAGCAGGCCATGTCCCGGGTGCAAGACACCATTGAGAACAAACTCCTCAAAGTCCACCATGCCGCCTATATCAAAGTCGATCGTCAACCCTTTGTGGATGTATTTCGCAACAAGGTCATGCCCCAGCTGATCGCAGATGGTCTTGTGGAGGAAGAATGGGTGAAAAAGGTGGAGGCCCTGAGATAGGCTCTACAAACGACAAGCCGGAAGGGGAGGGGCCCTCTCCTTCTGGTTTGTCTCTCATCTTTACGAAAGGTCAAAGGCACAATGATAGGGTTTATCGCACTCGGTCTTTTTATCGGGCTGATACTGGTTAATGTTCCCGTATCCATTTCTATGGGCGTGGCCTCTGCTATCAGTTTGACCATACTAGGGGTCTCAGGACAGGTGCTCCCTCAGAAAATGGTCGCCGGGATTCAGAGCTGGGTCCTACTCGCGGTTCCTTTCTTTATCCTTGCGGCCCAGATCATGAACTATGGTGGGATTGCAGAACGCCTCTTCAGGTTTGCGGACGAGCTTGTCGGGTGGATCAAGGGGGGGCTTGCCCATGCAAACGTCATGGCCAGCATGATCTTTGCGGGCATTTCCGGCGCGGCCGTAGCCGATGCATCTGGACTGGGGCTCGTTGAAATCAAGGTGATGAGCGATGCCGGGTATGAGAAGAAATTTGCCGTGGGCGTAACCGCGGCCTCCTGTATGCTCGGTCCCATCATACCGCCCAGTATCGTGCTGATCATTTATGGGCACATTGCAGAGCTCTCCATTGCGGCCCTCTGGTTTGCCGGTATTATCCCCGGGATTGTCACCGGTTTTATCTTGATGGGCTACATCTATTTGACCGTTTCAAGGGGCAAGGTTACCGGTCCCGCTCCCCATCGATTCTCATTGCGGGGCACCTGGCGCGGCTTTATCGAGAACTTTTTCGTCATCCTTCTTCCCTTCCTTCTTCTCTGGGCAATTGCGAGTGGCCTGGCAACCCCGACGGAAACAGGAATTATTGCCTGCCTCTACACGTTCGTCCTCAGCCTGGTCTATCGGAGAGGGGCCTTTATCAGAGATCTGCCCAGAATCTTCATAAACACGGCAAAGTCTTCAGGGGTAATCATGTTTATTATCGCGACGGCGACGGCGTTTGTTTGGATCATGACAACGCAAAGGACCGCGATTCTCATCTCTCACACCCTTTTATCCCTGACGTCAAACAAATACCTGGTTCTCTTGATTATCAACGTGTTCCTCCTCATCATTGGGGCGCTACTGGAACAGATACCGGCTATGTTGATCCTCGTCCCCCTCCTGGCGCCCATGGCCGAGGAGTTGGCGATCAATCCGATTCAATTTGGAATCATGGTGGTCTTTAATCTGATGATTGGTCTGATAACACCCCCCATGGGAATGGCCCTCTACATCATGGGGGCCATCACCGACGTTCCGATGAAAGACATTATCATTTCCTCAATGAAGTTCTTCTTTGCCTTATGTATTGCTCTGTTATTGATTACCTATATCCCGTTATTATCGACGTTGATCCCACAAATGCTCGGATACATCGACTGAAAAACGACAAGAGGTGACTATGCTAAAACGATTCGATAAGTTCATCAATTTCTTATACTATTTCGCACTCGGGATCAGTGTCTCGACCCTCGTGGCCATCGTTCTGATGAATGCAGGCAACCTCCTTCTGCGCTGGTCCGTGAAGCGTCCTATTGAGTGGGCCCTTGAGGTTTCTCTAATCCTATTCGTCTATTCAGTCATGTTTATCGTCCCCGTCGTTTACCGTGACAAGAACCTGATTCAGATGCATTTAATCGACGAGATCCTTGGCAAGGGAGGAGCAAAACATCTCAACCTCATCGTTGATGTCGTTGTCTTGGCGTTCCTGGTTTACTTGCTTCCTATTTCCATCCGTATGAGTGCGGACCAGATCGAGATGTTGTCCAGGGGGCTGGGCATCCCTCGCACCTATGTCACCCTGCCGGTTCCTATTGGGGTCGCATTGACCCTCCCCATCTGCGTCTCGAGTATATTGCACCAGATCCAGGGTCTCCTTGGAAAGGGAGAAAGGCCTCTGAAGTCCGGGGAATGAACTACTGTCTGCTAGAGCAGGTAGATTTTTGTTACGACTGAAAGTCATTTATTTTCCCCCGCAGAACCGCTGAACAAGGAACCGCAGAATGTCGAAGTGAAAAATATGGTCTTATCTCTTTAAACTTCTGCTGTTCGAGATTCCTTGTTCGATATTCGATATTCAAAATGCAAAACAGGCTAAAGCTGTCCGCCTCAAGGGCGAAGGTCTTAAACCTGGCCAACGAAAAAACGGAAAAGAAGACAGGGGGGCGCAAGGTGAGCAATCCAACCGGCTTTTCCTGCTCCACCTGCGGCAGGCAGTACCCGATCGATACCTTCGATTTTCGCTGTCGGTGCGGGGGTGCCTTTACGTTGAATCTCCCTTCGCCACAGATACCGATCTCCTCCCTGAGAGAGCGGGAACCCTCGATGTGGAGGTATCGGGAATGCCTTCCTGTTGTCGACGACCAGAACATTGTATCCCTCGGGGAAGGGTTCACCCCACTGATTCCCTTTGCCTACAAAGACTTCGACCGGGTGCGCGTCAAGCTTGACTACCTCTGTCCCACCGGTTCGTACAAGGATCGAGGCTCGAGCGTCCTGATCAGCATGCTCAAAGCGTTGGGGATTTCGAACTGCATGGATGATTCCTCGGGAAACGCCGGAGCCTCCCTCGCCGCTTATGCAGGGAGGGCCGGTATCGGGTGTCGCATTTACTGCCCAGCCCATGCATCTGAGGGAAAGCTCGTGCAGATCAGAGCCTATGGCGCCCGGTTGATCAAGGTCCCCGGGAGTCGGGCAGACACCACCGCAGCGATTGAGAGGGACGCGAAAAAACTCTACTACGCCTCCCACAACTGGAACCCCTTCTTTTTGGAAGGAATGAAGACCCTGGCCTTTGAAGTCTGTGAGCAGCTCGACTGGAACGCCCCCGATGCCATCCTCTGCCCCGTGGGGTTCGGGAGCATATACCTCGGACTATACAGGGGCTTTGAGGAGCTGGTTCGCCAGGGGATCGTCAGCAGATTCCCCAGGCTCATTGGGGTTCAGGTCGAGGCTGTTTCCCCCATTTATCAGGCCTTTTCCCGCAAGGCAGATGAGGTTACCGAGGTTTCCCCTAGAACCACTCTGGGCGAGGGGATTGCTTGCGTGCGGCCGGTCAGGGGGAAAGAGATCCTCTCGATCGCCCGATCCACCCAGGGAGGGTTTGAGATCGTCTCGGAAGACGGAATTCTTGAGGGATGGAAGGAGTTGAACAGGAAGGGGATCTATGTCGAGCCCACCTCTGCGGTGGTTGTCAAGGCAATCGACACCCTGGCGCAGAAGCATCTCTTGAACCGGAGAGAGACCATCGTCCTGATCCTGACCGGAAGCGGCCTGAAGGCGACCGAAACATGGGCCCAGTACATCGATGCCCAGAATTGAGCCAAGGGCCGGTGGTGGCCCACGGCCAAGGATGCGCTCAGTGAGATTCTTTACCCCTCAGGCCTAAACGGGGAGGCGTTCTTCGAACGGGGCCACCTCCGGGGCCCGCGAGGAGTCTCCTATAATCGTCTGCCCCTGTCCCCATGATACCGTACCCATTGCCATGAATGGGACAGGGAAAACCCGCCCCATTCGAAAAAGGTCTCATTTGTCTTCGAGTGCTTTGATCTTTTTCCGCAGCTCGATGTCATTAATCATGGCGCCGAGCTTGTTCATGATGGCATCTACTGCCCCGTTCCAGTGGGTCCAGTCAGGCCCCATCATGCTTGCGCCCATTCTCCACCGTCGGCCGTCGTGGTGCCAGACCAGGTAGTGCATAATCTCAGGGGTTTCATCGATGGGGTTGTCCTTGCTGATGAGCCCCTGACGGTATGTCTCCTTGAGGAGGTTTTCCGTATAGGCCCAGAGCATATTATAGTCATTGACGACCCTGTCGAATTCTGCCAGGTAGTTGTCAGCCCACCGACTCGAATGGCACTGGTAGCAGACCGCTGACATCTGAGCCCTGCCCTTTTCAGCCTTCGCCTTATCGGGCACGGGGTTAAGCACCATGTCCACTTCGTCTGGCCCTTTCCACTGGGGCACGGACGTCTTTGGCTGAAGCTCCCAATAGAGCCTTGCACCCACATCGTGAGTTGTCTTGACGGCCCCACCGAAACCGCTCATATGGCAGGTCGCACAGGTTGGGGCGACGATGTCCTCGGGTCCCCACTGACCGGGCGGGACGTCCCAGTTCCATTTCTCTCCGCTTGCACCATAGATATTGCCGTGTTTGGACTCTTCGTAGATCTCATGTTGAGGGTGGTCTGGACCGAGGTGGCACTGTCCGCACGTCTCTGGCTTCCTGGCCTCCGCAACGCTGAAGACATGCCGCGTGTGACAGTAAGTACAAGCGCCGAGGCTCCCATCGGGGTTAATCCTTCCCACTCCGGCATTGGGCCAGCCCTTGAGCTCGCCGTCAGGCCCGGCGATGATAAAACTGCCGTGACATTCCATGCAGCCGAGGTTTACATTGTTGTGGGCGTAGTCCGGGTTGTCAAGAAACCCGATCTTCTTCAGGATGCCGCTATCCGGAAAAAGGGGAGAAAGGGTCCGCCTTGCCATCTCCTCAGGGTCGAGTTTCCTGGCGGTCTCCTGGCTCATCGGGTCAAGCCCCATCTCTTTTGCCTTTACGTAGTAGGGCTTAAGAGGCCCCATGAACGCGGCCCATGCGTGTTTGCTTAGGGTGTTTTCCTTGACTTCCTTGGGGTGGCAGCTCTCGCAGTACCGCGGTGAAGGCACGGCCGTTATACTAAAGCCGTTGTGCTCATACCCAGAAGGGTCCTGCTCCTTTGCCTTGTGGCACACGGAACACTTTACACCCACCTTGCTGTGTTTGCTGTCATGCCACTGCCTCACGATTCCCGGGTTTGTCGTGTCGTGGCAGTTGATGCAGGGGCTAGAGGGCGTCTCTTGAGCAGAGGCCAAAGCGGGCAGGGCCACTACGGCCATTAGCAGAAGATCTCCGATAATGCCAAGTCTTTTCACGGACCATCTCCTTTCTGATCATCGTTCCCTGTCATATCCTCCCCGTTGAAATGAACGAGTTGAAAGTCAATCACCTCCTCCCATCCGCTGATCTCTTCTGATACCTCTTTGATTCTCTTGACATCCTCTGTCTCCGAAACCACAGCAACCCCTCTCTCTCCAACATCCTTGACCTCCACCTGTCACACCCGTTGAGCCTCTCCCTTGAACCCGCCTCGAATTCCTTCTTCACTGGAACGACAACTGCGCTGGCTATCGCCATCTCTCCTGTCTCCTTTTTGGACCCAAACGGATTGTCGAAACGATCATATAAGGGTTATGGGTTTTTTTCAACTCTATTCTCACGCCCTATCCTGAAATCCTCTCTGTACACAACGGACCTTGCGTAATGGATGAAAAGGGTGATAGAATTTTTTTTGTTTCTAAAAGAGGGCCACCCATCAACAGGACGTTGCCCAAATCAAACCCCCTTTCTCCTTTTCTTCAGGGTCTGTTCATAGATCTAGGGTTTGCATAAGCCCCACGAGGCGCGGGGTTGAGGCGTACGTCGTGTGAAAAACCACCGCGAGGGGAGGGAGTTGAAATCGCTCCTCTGGCCCTTTGCCAGGATTAATCAGAGAGAGGCGTTCTGACCCGTCCGTCTTGTTGAGTACCTGAGCCCACGGGTAAATCGGCTCAATTCATTTGGCTACCCAATTCGGAGGGGATGAAGAAGGAAGATGAGCCCAGAGAGATTCCGAGTCGAGGTTCCTGACGAACGATGGTTTGAGGAAAACGTCGGTTGTGAGAATGCGTGCCCCGTCAACACCGATGCCCCGGCATATAACATGGCCATTATGAACGGGGATTTTGATAAGGCCTTTGAGATCAACCGGGGGGACAACCTCTTTCCCGCCATTCTCGGACGAATCTGTGTTCACCCGTGTGAAGAGAAGTGTCGGCGGGGAGTTGTGTTTGACCGTCCCATATCGATCTGCTCGCTGAAACGGGCCAGTGCGGACTATAGGAGCCAGCCAACAAGACGGAGGGAGTTGGATGAGATCCGAGGGAAAAGGAAAAAGGCCAAAAAGGTTGCCATCATCGGGGCGGGACCTTCGGGGCTTTCCGCAGCCAATGATCTGGCGCGGATGGGATATCCTGTGACGGTCTATGAGTCTCTGCCCGTTAAGGGGGGGATGCTTACGGCGGGAATTCCTCCTTACCGGCTTCCCCGCCAGGTTGTGGAAGAGGCCTTTGAGGAGCTCAAGTACCTGGGGGTCGAGATCCATACAAACACGCCGATTGGCCAGGAGATTAAGCTGGAGGACCTGAAAAAGGATTACGATGCCGTCTACATTGCCGCTGGCGCTCACAAGGCGGACAAACTGGAAATACAGGGTGAGGAGCTTGAGGGGGTTATCCACGGTGTGACTTTCATGCGCAAGGTCAACCTGGAGGAGAAAGACCTTAGAATCGGGAAACGGGTCGCCGTCATCGGCGGTGGGAACACGGCCATTGACACGGCGAGGTCCTCCCTTCGACTGGGTGCCGAAAAGGTTTTTATCTTCTACAGGCGGACCCGGGCAGAGATGCCCGTGGATGAACGGGAGCTCGAGGAGGCCGAGATCGAAGGGATCGAGATCAACTACCTGACCTCTCCCGTTGAGGTGTTGTCCTCTAACGGCAAAGCGGTCAGCGGTCTCCGGTGCGTCAGAAACAGGCTGGGCGAGCCGGACGGCTCAGGGCGCAGGCGTCCCATCCCGATTGAGGGATCGGAATTTGAGATCCCCTGTGACATCGTCATTCCCGCGGTCAGCCAATCGCCTGACGTCTCATTTCTCCCTGAGGAGATCGGCCTGGAGATGTCCAAGTGGGACCGATTGGTGGTTGACACCGAGACCTTCCAGACCAATATCCCGGGGATTTTCGCTGGAGGGGACTTCGTGACAGGACCCCGGGATGTGATCCGGGTCATCGCAGATGGGAGAAGAGCGGCCATCTCTATCGACGGTTTCCTCTCCGAGAAAAAAGAACCCCGGAAGAGGGGGGCTTTCTTTACGCCCATAGGCGATATCTCACTTGAACGAAACCTGGAGAAGATCCCCAGGCATCGGATGCCGACCCTCCCTCCAGGAAGAAGGGATTCCCTTCACGAAGAGGTTGACCTGGGGTTTTCGAGGGAAGAGGCCGTTGAAGAGGCCAAGCGCTGTTTCCAGTGCCACGTATTCACGATCTTTGATCGGAAGCAGTGTATTCTCTGCGGGGGCTGTGTGGACGTCTGCCCCCGGTATTGTTTTAGGATGGTCAAGCTTGATGACATCGAGGGGGACGAGCGTCTCCAAGGATTGGTGGAACGTCTCTTTGGCGTCTCCCTGGAAAGGGTGAGAGAGGAGCGGGGGGAGCTTCTTGAGTTGGGCACCGCGATGATCAAGGAGGAATCCCGGTGTATCCAGTGCGGCCTCTGTGCAAAGCGATGCCCTACGGGCGCCATTTCGATGGAGCAGTTTCATCGGGGAACGACCCTCCATGAGGGTTAATCGAGCAATACGGTCTTTGGAGGGACTGTAGGGTTCCGGACGGGGAACACCTCGTGGCTCGAGGAGGAACGATGATCGAGAGGTTAAAGGAATCAAGGGTCTTCAAATCGATCTTCAGGAGCGGACTGCCGGACACGCCCCTGAAGAAGTCGATGGTGATGTACAACAACTTCTTCCTCCATGTCTTTCCGGTGAAGATCAAAAGGCATGGGGTCAAATTCACCTTTACTTACTGTTTGGGTGGCATTTCCTTTCTCCTCTTTCTCATTCTGACCGTCACCGGCGTCCTTCTGATGTTTCTCTACGCCCCGACCGTTGAGCGGGCATACCACGACATGAAATTCCTCTCCGTGGGCGTTTACAACGGTCAGATCTTGAGGAATCTCCACCGGTGGGCAGCCCATGCCATGGTCATCTTGGTTTTTCTCCATATGGTTCGGGTGTTCTACACCCGTTCTTACCGCCCTCCCAGAGAGTTTAACTGGGTGGTTGGGGTGGTTCTCTTTGTCCTGACCCTGGGACTGAGCTATACGGGCTACCTCCTCCCCTGGGACCAATTGGCCTACTGGGGGATTACCGTGGGAACAACCATTGCCGGGTATACGCCCCTGATTGGGGACCAAGTCCGCTTTTTCATGCTGGGGGCGAACGAGGTGGGACAACCCGCCCTGCTGAGGTTCTACGTCATGCATTGCGTCGTCTTGCCCCTTCTAGCAGCTGCCTTTATGGCAATCCATTTTTGGAGAATCCGCAAAGACGGGGGGATCTCGGACCCCTTATGAGCTCGGAGGACCAACAGTGAAGAAAGAAGGAACAGAGGAAAAAAACGAGGTCTTTGAAAAAGCTCCTGACAAGACCTATGGGTTGATGGAACTGGTTGATGGGACGTCCCCGATGGTGGAGAAGAAGCCTGAAGACCTGGTCGACACATGGCCCTTCTATATCGTCCCGATGACCCTGTGTATCCTGGCCGTCACCTTGGCCCTGCTCGTCTTTTCCTGGCTCGTCAACGCCCCGTTGGAAGAAATGGCAAATCCCCTGATAACGCCCAATCCGGGGAAAGCCCCATGGTACTTTTTAGGGATCCAGGAACTCATCCACTTCCCCTGGGCTCCCCCGGCTGTGATGGGGGTCATGATTCCAGGCCTCATCGTCGTTTGGCTCGTTCTCATCCCCTACATTGATAGAAGGGACAAGAGAACCGTTCTGGTTATCCTCTTTATCCTGTTCGTCTTCGGGGCTACCCTGCTGACCGTTATCGGCTCTTTGTTCCGGGGGGAGAACTGGGGCTTTATCGTACCGTGGGGATAGGGGTCGGATGCGAAGGGAATCGCTCAACCGATCATAGAACAGAAAGAGGGAAGGAATGGCTGAAGAAGAAAAGGGAGTTTCCAGGAGAAAGATCATCGGTTATGGCTGGATCGCGGCAGCCGCCATCGTCGTGGGGGAACTGATTGGAGGAACCCTCGCCTTTCTGTGGCCCAAAGTGAGAGGGGAACAGGCCGAGAAACTCCTGGTCGCCGGCAAAGTCGATGATTTCCAGGTGGGAAAAGTCGTCCTTTTCAGAAAGGAAAAGATCTTCGTCAACAGGACGGATAAAGGGCTATTGGCCATGTCGGCAATATGCACCCACCTTCGCTGTGTCATTCGGTGGACCGAGCCAAAGGAGATATTTGAGTGTCCCTGTCACGGTGCCAAATTCAACGCCCTTGGGGAGGTCATCGCAGGGCCGCCCCCGAGGCCGATGGATATCTACCCCATCGAGATTGTACAGGATAAGATCGTCGTCGATACGAGCAAACCCATCCAACGAGAGGAATTCCATCCGTCTCAACTGGTGTCGGTGTAAAGAGAGGAGTTATGGAAAAACAGATTACCTGGTGTTTCGTGCTCACCGTGGCCATCGCTGCGTTTTTGACCCTTTACTGGATCTTTGAGCCCTCTCGGCTAAGAAGCACCGCCGAGAAGATGCGATTGGAAGAGGTAGAGGCTGGAGAGCCGCTCTATTTGACCCATTGCGCCGACTGCCATGGAAAGAATGGTGAGGGGGTTCCCGGGATTTCCCCGTTGAACTCGAAACGATTCCTGGAAGAGGTGGAAGATGGGGTGATGTATAAGATGATCGAGAGGGGAATTCCCCAAACCGGGATGGCCCCCCTGGGCGACACTGAAGGAGGTCCTCTCAACCGGGAACAGATCGAGAATCTGGTGGCCTTTATCCGGAATTGGGAGGAGACGGCCCCCCTTCTGGAAGAGGTCTCCGTTGAAAAAGGGGTGACCGAAAAGGTCGGTTACGTGGGGTCTCAAGAGTGTCTTGACTGCCACGAAGGGATGCACGAGGCGTATGTCAACTCGTGGAGGGATTCTCCGATGACGACCCTTGCGTATCTCAGGAGCAATGATGATCCCAACAAGGAGAAGTGCTACGCCTGCCATACCACCGGGTACGACCCGGAGACCCAAACCTTTGTTGAGAGAAACATCGGGTGTGAGGCATGCCACGGACCGGGGGAGAAGTACCAGGCCATGATGATGGGGGCCGAGGCGGAAAAGGGGGGAGAGATCGCCAATAGGAACGCAAGACAGGCATGTGGAAACTGCCACAACCCCCACATTCCGAAAGAGATCCATGCCGAATTGGCCCGAAAGGGTTAACCCGAAAGCGCTTTCAAGACAAGATTCTGCGTTCTCCCCTGGAGGGGTCAGACCCTTTATCGGATCCCTCTCCTGCTGTTCAACCTCTCCCTCAGACCCTTGAATCTAAGGCAGATGGGCTATCCCCAACCCCATCGTTCTGATCATGGACAT
>CAYGBW010000139.1:0-10935 GCA_964348185.1 uncultured Thermodesulfobacteriota bacterium
CCCACGACCTGGGCGTCATCGCGGAGATGGCCCAGAACGTGGCCGTCATGTATACCGGGAAGATCATGGAGGCGGCCGATGTGGACACCCTTTTTGCCGAACCCAAACACCCGTACACCATGGGACTTCTGAGCTCAATCCCGGTGCTTGGGCACGGCAGAGACAGCCCCCGCTTGAGAACCATTCCCGGGGTGGTCCCGTCTTTGTTCGCTCTGCCCGAGGGCTGCGCCTTTTTCGAACGCTGCCCCGAAGCTCACGACGGGTGTGGGCGTGTCGAACCCACCCTGGTCTCGGTCGGTCGAGGTCACGTTGTCCGTTGTCACAAGTATGGCTAAACTGAGCACGCAGGCCTCAACGCCTCTGGTTCAACTTAGGAACGTGGTCAAGCACTTCCCGATCACCGGTGGGGTGCTGTTGCGCCAGATCGCGTCGGTTAAGGCTGTGGACGGGGTGAGCCTGGATGTCCACCCGGGTGAGACCTTGGGCCTGGTCGGTGAGTCGGGCTGCGGCAAATCCACCCTGGGACGGCTCATCTTGCGGCTGGAGGAGGTGACCAGCGGCGACGTCCTCTTCCGTGGCGAGAGCATCCTGGACTACGACAAGGAGAAGATGCGCACCCTCCGCCAGCAGATGCAGATCATCTTCCAGGATCCTTTCTCCTCTCTCAACCCTCGAAAGACGATAGCCCACATTGTCGGTGAGCCGCTCCTGGTTCACGGCATGACCAATCGTCTCGAGCGCCAGGCCCGGGTGATGGAACTCCTCCGGGTGGTTGGTCTCAAACGTGAACACATGCGCCGCTACCCACACCAGTTCTCCGGTGGCCAGCGCCAGCGCATCGGTGTGGCCCGAGCCCTGGCCCTCCATCCCCAGCTCATCATCTGCGACGAAGCCGTCTCAGCCCTGGACGTGTCCATCCAGGCTCAGGTCATCAACCTGCTGCGAGACTTGCAGGAGGAGTTCGGGCTGACCTACCTATTTATCTCCCACGACCTGAGCGTGGTCGAGCACATCAGCGACCGCGTGGCGGTCATGTATCTGGGTGAACTGGCGGAATTCGCTGACTCCAACTCACTCTACAAAAACCCACTCCACCCGTACACCCAGGCTCTCCTCTCGGCCGTACCGGTGCCCAATCCCAGACAAAAGACCGTGCGAATCGTCCTGCCCGGAGACGTGCCGAGCCCCATCGATCCTCCCTCGGGTTGCCGATTTCATCCCCGCTGCCTCTACGTGCAGGAGATCTGCAGTCAGCAGAAGCCCCAACTCAGGGAAGTGATGAAGGACCACTTTGCTGCCTGTTTCTTTGCCGGCTCCGCGGGGGGCAAGTGATCATCATTTAAGGGGGTCGGCGGATGGGGTCTGCCTCTCAAAACGAGAGTCGCACCAATAAGTAAGGAGTCCTCTTATGGCGACCAAGACAGTCCAGGTGGAGACCACAGCGCAAGCCTACTTGGCCCTTCTGAGGGACCGGGGCATCGACTATTTTTTCGCCAATGGAGGGACGGATTTCGCCCCCCTGGTCGAGGGATTTGCCTATTTTGCCGAGCACGGCGAGTATACCCCCAAACCCATTCCCGTGCCCCACGAGAACGCGGCAGTGGCGATGGCGCACGGATATTATCTGATTACGGGCAAACCTCAGGTGGTCATGGTGCACGTCAACGTGGGCACTGCCAATGCCATCAACGGCATCATGAATGCCTCCCGTGATCACGTTCCCATCCTGTTTACCGCCGGGCGCACGCCCCTTACCGAAAGCGGTCTTCCTGGAGCGCGGGACCTCTACATCCACTGGGGCCAGGAGACTTTCGACCAGGCAGCCATGGTGCGGGAGTATGTAAAGTGGGACTATGAGCTTCGCAACTTTGCGCAACTCGAAGGGGTCGTCGATCGGGCGCTTGAAATTGCCATGGCCGAACCCCGGGGGCCGGTCTACCTGACCCTTCCCCGTGAAGTCCTGGCCGAACTTCAAACCGGGTTCACCATGACCTCACCGCCGCGCCACCACCTCGGGGGGCCTCTCCATCCGGACCAACAGTCCATCGAAGCCGCAGCAGCCATCCTGGCAGCAGCCGAAGATCCCCTGATCATTACCACCACCTCGGGACGGAACCTGGAAACCGTTGGGCACCTGACCGCTCTGGCTGAAAGCTTTGCCATCCCTGTGGTACCGTTCAACCAACGGTATGTGTGCTTTCCCAGCAACCACCCGCTGAACCTGGGTCTTACGCCGGATCCCTTCCTTGAAAAGGCCGATGCCATCCTGGTTGTGGACAGCGCCGTTCCCTGGTACCCGGGTGTCAAGAACCCAACCGATGAGTGCAAGGTCATTCAGATGGGCTTTGACCCCTTCTGGAGCGATTATCCGATTCGAAGCTTCCCCTGTGACCTGGCGATCAGGGGCGATTGCGCGGTTGCCCTTCCCATGTTGACCGAAGCCTTAAGGCCCCATCGGGCAGGTGCACAGGGGCGGATCACCTCCCGATTCAAGCGTGTGAAAGCCATCCATGAGGAGAATCAGGCTGCCTGGCGAGAGGCCCGAGAGCGCGTGCGCAACGACTCGCCCCTGGACCCGCTTTGGGTCTCCCATTGCATCAATGAGATCAAAGGGGACGATGCCATTGTCGTGAATGAATACTCCCTGATTCGTACCCATGCGGCCTTCAACAGGCCGGGCACCTTTTTCGGGCCTCCAGGTGCCGGCGGCCTCGGCTGGGGCCTGGGCGCTTCAATCGGGATGAAGTTGGCGGCGTCTGACCGGCTTGTGATCGCCGCTCTGGGGGATGGCAGTTATATGTTTGGCAACCCCATCCCCTGTCATTTCGTGTCCCAGGCTCTGGGCCTGCCGACCCTTACGGTGATCTTTAACAACGGTCGATGGAACGCTGTTCGCCGGGCCACCCTCAGGATGTACCCCGACGGCTGGGCCGCCAAAACCAACCATTTTCCCCTCAGTGAATTGGAGCCCTCCCCCCAATTCGAATTGCTCGTTACCGCGTGTGGTGGATACGGGGAGCGGGTCGAAAAGCCTTCCGAAGTTCTGCCGGCACTGGAGCGGGGTCTCAAGGTCGTTCGGGAGGAGGGCCGACAGGCGTTGTTGAATATGATCTGTAAACCCCTGTGAAATGAGCCGGCGAATGGGCGGTGGCCGAGTCGTTCTGTGGCATCTCACCCGGTGAGGGTTCCCAAGTCCGTTTCAGGCAAGGGGTGAACAAAAGGGCTGGCAGAGACCACTGACAGCCTCGAGCACAAAGCACAATGGGTTCTCATGGTTGGGATGACCCTATCGAGGCGGCATTCCTCTTTCGGAGAGACCGTCTCAGCCTTGAGACAACCCAGAAAAGGGAAAGGGCAACCATCAGGGCGTGGCTGATCCAAAAGAATTCTCTGGCGTGGAACTCTTTTTCCCAGTAGGAGACAGGGGCCGGGAAGCGGTAGTCGGATAGAGGATAGAACAGGGCATACCCGTCACTCACGTGGGTAAGGGCGTCGAATACGATGTGGAGCCCCCAACCCAGGAGAAAGGGAAGGCACCGTTCGAAGGATTCTCGCTCGAGAACCATCAGCAGAAGAAGAGAAATCACCCCCCAGATCGCACAGGAATGGGCCGATCTGGCAATCGGAGAGTTCCAGATCGTGTCCCATAGGGGGTCGAGCATCCATTCCCGAAAGCTAGGGTAGGAGAACATTCGGGGGACAAAGGCAAAGAGATAAAGCAAGTCGGGGAAGATGCCTCCGACTCCCGCCTTCCAAGCCCAGGGCTTTCGATGAAAGACGGCAAAGTTCCAGAAGAAGTGCTCGTAAATGATCACAGCGTTTGTCCTCCCATTATAATATCCTACCCTAAAAGAGAATCACTTCTCATCGGCACCATGTTGTGTCGAATGAAAATCTATGCAGTTGCCTGAGGGCAGGCCAAATCAAATGGAAACAGTGGTGCTGGAAGACGTGAAGCCTGAAGGAGACATCCGCTGATGGCGAGACGAAAAAGGGGTCTCACCCCGTGTCCAAGCGAAAGCTCTGGAAGAGCTCATCGTCGAGTAGGGGATATAAAGTCAGCGGAGGTGAGCGTGTACAGAAAGCCACGGCGGGTTCACGAAGATTTGGCCAGGCCTATCGATCAGATCATCTCCTGACAGGGCATCTCTTAGGAAATATATTTCAGCCCTTGAGAAATCCTCCTTCGATTTTTTATAATATCCTTGAGAGCGTCAACAAATGTCGTGACGAATTGGACTCCGTTCCTTCTGCCAGTTTGCTTCCGTGTCCGGCCTCTTTTATTGCTGGCAGAAGGTTTTTTTTGCCCTTCAGCCGGTGGGACCGTCTTTCCAGCCGGTCCTTCCTCTTGATCAAGGCTTTGCGTTCTCTGCGCGAGGAGATCCGTGCCTTTACCCAGAGCGACGAGGGGAGCGTGTTTCATCGCAGCCGGTGGTGATGGTTCTGTCCTCTTCCACTTCAGAGGTTAATCCGCTGGCAATTGCTTCATCGGCAAACTCGCCCGCTTTTGTGCGCACCGCTTTAGCCACCCCGATGGCGATTCTCATCTCCCTGGGAGAGACTCCCAAGGATTTTGCGATCTCTATATGTTTTTCTATGCTGGTCGTGCAGTTTGCGGCCGCTGCAGCGCCAACCTTGACCAACTCGGAAATCCGATCCGGACCCTTTGAGGGGCGGTCTGAAACCTCTTTTACTGCACCCTTCATCAGTGTCTGTGCCCTGCGTTGCATGATCGCTTTCGCGCTATTGATGACACAAATCGCGTCATCAACCGCCTTTTTGACCTCTTCCCGCGCTGCACCTTGGCCAAAGGCATTCTTAAAATGAGAATCGGCACACTTCTGACATCCAGCGGAAATAGCGGCGCCAAGGGCGACCAGTTCTTTTTCTTTTTGATTCAATTTGGTTTCAGCCATGTTCTTCCTCTTTGCTTTCCGCTCTATTCGTCATCCTATTGAGATATCTTGCACAGCAGTCAGGCATTTTACCCTTGCCATCACAGCCATGATTCATCATCTCCCAAAACCCCCCGAAGAAATCGGAAGCCTCGGGTTTCTGGGATTCATTCCCGTCCCGTTGGTTTTCTCTGTTTTCCCCAGTCGCCCTCCGCTCTGCTGAGTCAGGTTTGACGGTTTACTCGGCTTCAACTCTATAGACGGAAGGCGTATCAAAAAGGATACATCTCTACTGCATTTCCCTGAAATTCTTGAATCCCTCCTTTTCAATGGCGATGTCTGTTTGATGACGTCGAAGAAAGGTGGAGGAAGAACATTGACTTGACTCTTAGATCTGCTAATATAAAACTGAAACGGTTGCTGACCTGAAGCTGGAATTGAGAATTGATCGAAGGTATTAGAGATGAAGTGCCCAGCGTGTCAAACCGAAAATCCTCAGACAAGGAAGTTTTGTCGGGAGTGCGGGGCAAAGCTCTTAAGGGCCTGTCCTTAGTGTGGTTCGGAGAACCTTCCTGAGGACAAATTCTGTGGAGAATGCGGTCAGGATCTCAGTCAGCCCAAAGAAGCCCCACCGATAGACTACTTTTGGCCCCAGTCCTACACACCGAAGTTCTTGGCCGACAGAATCTTGACCACTCGGAGCTCCATTGAAGGGGAGCGGAAGCTGGTGACCGTGCTTTTTGCGGATGTGACCGACTACACCTCCATGGCTGAGAAGCTCGATCCCGAGGGAGTCCACCAGATCATGGATGGGTGTTTCCGGATTCTGATGGATGAGATCCACAACTACCAGGGTACAATCAACCAGTTCACTGGCGACGGGGTCATGGCGCTCTTCGGTGCGCCCGTGGCCCATGAGGATCACGCCCAACGGGCCTGCCTTGCGGCCTTGTCCATTCAGAAAACCATAGCGGGTTTTGGTGAGAGGATGAACCAGGACTTCGGGGTGGACTTCAAGATGCGCATCGGAATCAACTCAGGTCCTGTGATTGTGGGTTCCATCGGAGATGATCTCCGGATGGATTACACGGCCATTGGCGATACGGTGAATCTGGCCTCCAGGATGGAAAGCATGGCCACGCCAGGTGCTGTCCTGGTTTCGAGGGACACTCACAGAATTGCCAGGGATTTCTTTGAGTTCACTCCTCTGGGCAAAGTCCAGGTGAAAGGGAGAGAGGAGCCTCAGGAGGTATACGAACTGAACAAAGCCAGCGAGGTGAAAACCCGGATAGAGGCCTCGGTGGCCAAGGGGCTCACGAAATTCGTTGGCCGTCCAAGAGAAATGGAAGCCCTCAAACAGGCCTTTGACAAGGCGAAATCCGGATCCGGCCAGGTCGTGGGGGTCGTGGGCGAGGCTGGGGTGGGGAAATCCAGGCTTGTCCTCGAGCTCAGGAACATGCTCCCCAAGGGTCAATACACCTACCTTGAAGGCCGATGCCTCCACTACGGGGGTTCCATGGCCTACCTGCCCATGTTAGATATTCTAAGATCCTACTTTGAGATCAAAGGGGGAGATCGGGAGTTTCTCATCAAGAAAAAGATGGAGGGGAAGATCCTCCGCCTTGATGAGAAACTCCAAGGCGTCCTCCCCCCCTTTTACGAACTCTTATCTCTCAAAGTCGAGGATGAAGGGTATCTCAGGCTGGAGCCCAAGGAGAAAAGGGAGAAGACCTTCGAGGCCCTTAGAGACCAGCTTATTCGAGAGGGTCAGAACAAACCCATCCTCATGGCTATAGAGGATCTTCACTGGATCGATAAGACTTCAGAGGAGTTTTTGGACTATCTCATCGGGTGGTTGGCAAATACCCGGATCCTGCTGATCCTTCTCTACCGTCCGGAATACACCCATCGGTGGGGGAGCAAATCCTTTTACAACAAAATCGGTGTGGATCAACTGCCAACCCCCAGTGGTGCCGAGCTGTTGCGGTCCATTCTCGAGGGGGCAGAAGTGGTGCCCGAGCTCAGGGAACTCATCCTGGGCAGAACAGGGGGAAACCCCCTTTTCGTGGAGGAGTTGACCCATACCTTACTGGAAAACGGTTCCATTCAGAGGAAGGACCACCGGTGTTTCCTGACTAGAAATGCCTCGGATGTTCAGGTCCCCGACACCATCCATGGGATCATTGCGGCCCGGATGGACCGGCTGGAGGACAATCTCAAACGGATTGTGCAGGTTGCTTCCGTGATTGGAATGGAGTTTACCTACCCCATCCTTCAGACGGTCACGGGGAGGGGAGAGGAGCTCAAATCCTATCTCTTCGATCTACAGGGATTGGAGTTCATCTATGAGAAGAGGCTATTCCCAGAATTGGAATACATCTTCAAGCATGCTCTCACTCAAGAGGTCGCCTATAACAGCCTACTGCTTAAACGGAGAAAGAAGATCCATGAGAAAATTGGAGGGGCCATAGAACAGGTCTATGCCGAAAGGTTGGAAGAGTTTTACGAGATGCTAGCCTATCATTACTCCAAGAGCGATAACGCTGAGAAGGCATATCAATATCTGAGGTTAGCCGGTAACAAAGCGACCCGAAATCATTCGGCATGGGAAGCCTTTCGTTTTCATCGAGAAGCGGTAAACGTCCTCAAAAGCGGGGTTGAGAGTTTCGAGAATAAAGCGAAACAGATCGAAGCTATTCATTCAATGATTACCCCTATGGTACTCTTGGGTTACCCTGAAAATTCCCTGCGGATCCTTCAGGAGGGGTTGCGGCTCTCGAAAGAGCTCGGTGATGATCGGAGTCTTACGACCTTTTACGGGACAATAAGGAATTACTATATACACAAAGGAAAACCGTTAGTCGGGATAGAAGACAGCGAGCATTGTTTTGAAAAGGCTCGGAAAACTCAGGATATTGAATTGATGGCCTCCAATGCATTCGATCTTTGTACTTCCTACACTGCGGCGGGGGAATTCCTCAAGACAATTGATGTAGCTCCCAGGGTTATCGTTCTGCTCAAGAAAACAAAAAGAGAGTCTGAATTTTTTGGCAGGCCGATTAACATATATTCCGAACTCTGCACATACTATGGATATAGTCTGGGTCATTCAAAGGATTTTGGGGAAGGAGAAGTCTTTTGTGATGAGGGCCTTCGCGCTGCGACCGACATCGATGACTTAAGAACCTTGGGGTTTGTTGAATTGCATTACGGTTATTTCTTGACCACCAAGGGAGACGGGAAGCTCGCTGTGAGGCATTTCCAAAAGAGTATTGCGTATCTGGAAGAAGTAAAATGGATTTTTTCACTAGGTCTAGCGTGGAGTGGATTAGGCATTGCCTACTATGACCTGAGGGATATAGAGACCCCCCGAAAGCATATAGAAAAGGGCCTCAAGATCCAAAAGGATGCCAGAATCGAATGGTGGCTCTCCTTTCATTATTGGTATTTGGGTGCCACTCACCTCGATCTAGGCGATCTACAGAATGCTCGAAGCTTTATCGAGGAGGCCTTAAGGCTATCGAAAAAGAATCATGAAAAACACGTGGAGGGACAAACCAGAGTATGGCTGGGAAGGATACTCGGGAAAACGGACTCATCACAGAGTGGCAAGGCGGAGAAGTATATTCTGCAAGGAATCGGGATCTTAGATGAGCTGAACGTCAAACCATGGTCCGCTCAGGGGCGTCTCCACTTGGGAGAGCTTTACGTGGACAGTGGGCAGAGAGAAAAGGCACTGGGAATCCTGAAAAAGGCCGAGGGGATGTTCCGGGAGATGGGCATGGATCTGTGGCTGGCCAGAACGCGAGGCGTCCTCGGAAGCCTCTAAGCAAGGCGCTCATCTGAGAGAACTGCTGATCGAGACTTAACAGGTGTCACAGATGACACGCGAGTGCCTCGCCCCTTATACTAGACCCACCGAGACGGGAGATCTTATCAGTTGTCCATGCGTATGAAATTGTTGTGAAGATAAAAGGGCGTGCAGACATTTTGATTTCCTATCACGAGCCTGAACTCATGGATGTGGAGACGATTCGATGATGACTTCATGAATGAACAAGGTGACTGAATACACAAAAGGAGTAACCCTTCGTGAGTTTTCGATCTATTGAATACCTGGAAACGGTTGAAAGCTATGTGCCGGGCCTCAGGATTCCTGAGGTGGTCAGTCGATACGGAGTTCCTCCGGAAAAGGTGGCCAAGCTGGCTTCTGCAGAAAATCCTCTTGGACCGTCGCCCCGGGCCGTCAAGGCTATTGAACTTGCCTTAAAGGACCTGTCCCTGTACCCAGACTGGCGATCTGAAAGCCTTCGCGAGGCCATTGCCAAACATAACGGCATGAAGATGGAGCAGGTTATCGTGGGTTGTGGAGAGACGGAGTTGATTTCTTTAATCATCCGAGCCTTTTCACAACAAGGAGAAGAGATCCTCTTTCCCCTTCCCACATTTCCGATCTATGAACAGGCAGCTTTGGCGGACCGTAGACTACCTGTCCCGGTCTTAATGGATGAACATTTCAGGCTTGATCCGGAAAGACTCCTTCAGGGGATCACGGAAAAGACCAAGGTCGTTGTCCTCACCAGCCCCAACAACCCGCTGAGCACAGTCATCGAAAGGGAGACCATGAGGTTTATTCTTGATCACCTCTCTTCTGAAATCCTGGTCCTTCTGGATGAGGCTTACGTGGATTACTCTGAAAGGGGAACCCACAGGGATCTGCTGTCGCTGTATCCCAACTTGATCATCCTTCGTACGTTTTCCAAGATCTACGGGTTGGCAGGCCTGCGTGTTGGCTACGGGATGGCTCATGAGGTCATTGTCCAGGCCCTAATGAAGACAAAGCCCGTCTGGAACATTGGCAACCTGGTCTCAGCCGGTGCGTCAGCAGCCCTGGAAGATCGAGACCATTATGAAAAGACCCGCGCCCTGGTTCAACAGGGTAGGGGTTACCTCATAGATAGGCTGTCAGAGTTTTCAAATGTCTCTGTCGTGATGAGGCCGCAGGCCAATTTCCTCTGTCTCCGCATTCTGGATCCCACGATGACTTCCACGGATGTGTTTGAGGGGCTTCTGCGAGGGGGTGTCATCACCAAAGATTGCAGCGTATCGTTTAAGGGCCTTGGTAATCGGTTCATACGCGTGGATGTGAGTCTGAAGCCAAAGATGGATCAGTTCCTGGAACAGCTTGCAAAGGTTATGGCATGAAGGAGGATGAAAGAGGTCTTCTAAGAGGGTGGTTTCCCTGGTGACCCTTTGCGCTGGAAGGGGACGAGGAAATCTTCGGTTCCATGCCCTGTGAAATAATCAAACTTTGGAAATCAGGGAAGCTAGAGTTCAGGTTATTTCAAAGGCGAGTTGACACCCACTGTTTGAGTTGGCATTTGAAACCTCGACAGCGATTCATTAGGGGGTTCTGATCTTACGGGTCACGTGGTCATGGTGACCTGTTGCTTTCCATGAGTTCATTTCGACCGATTTGAAATCTCCTGTGGGTCTCTTCGTAAGTGTTGAGCTTTCCATATCCTCATGATATTTCGACTCTTTTGAAACTCCAGATATTGGCAAGTTGTGTTGTGCCTTTGTTTATGTTGTAAGTATTTGGTTCTCCTATCTACTTTTGAGCCAGAGATGGGAGCGAGGGACTACACCTGCATCGTACCTACGAACCCCCGATTCGATAGAGATTTGATGGAAGGGATGACGGGAGAGATTGGAACATAGGTGTTTATTTCTTCCGCGAATAAACGCTTTTCGATCCCCCTGCGGTGCAATAGTACATCTTGTATTCGATCGACCACCGAACCCGACAAATTAGGCAGAGGTTGTTCAGTGGGAACCGTCCCGCTCATCATGTGAAGATTTTTCTTCATATACTACGACCAAACCCACCACGGTGCATGAGCTCTCTGACCGTAGACAAGGATATCAAAACTGACATGGCCGCAAAGCGGCGGCAGGACACTGTCAGAGAAATCACGGAGGCCTCCGAAAATCACACCGCCAATAAAGGTCCAGATGGCGAGAAACTCGTAATCGATGA
>CAYGBW010000140.1:0-11224 GCA_964348185.1 uncultured Thermodesulfobacteriota bacterium
CACGAGAATTTAGCAATTTCCGGGAAAATGGAAATGCGATTTGAAAGCGTTCGGCCAGGCGAGGAAAGAATCATCGTAGACCGAGTACGCCAGGTTCATGATCAACTCACCCCTGACAATCTCAATAGGGACCCCAGAGGGTGATGCCCATGTAGCCGCGTATCTTCTGAGATCATGAGGCCTCAGGTCCACGCCTGCCAGACTGCCAGTCTCTTTGACCATTACCCTCGCGGAAGGGTGATCAGAGGGAAGATGGGTGGGTGCGTCTTGATGGCAATTCTAGATGGACTCCCTATCGAGAAACGCAGATTGCAATCGTAGAGGCGATAAGGGTAGACACCGCATTAATCTGCCTATGGTTGAGGCTTAGATGTTATTTTGGGTTTTGATATCATTTTAAATAGATACGAGAAGCCAATACCAAGGCGGTTCTGGTTTTGGCCAGGCACACAGCCACTTGTCGGTATTTGCAATGCTCAAATGGGTGTGGCTCGGTCCGGGCCATGATTATCCAGGGGCTATCAACTGGTGGGAGATGCTCCGGAAGGCGTTCTCATTCTTTTAGAGTAAAGAAGGATCAAGGGGTGAACTCAATTGGAGAGGCAGAGCTTGGCGAAGGTCCATTCGTCGTTTTTCAGGACACCTTCTCCAATCCCGCTTTCTGCTTTTCTTTTGCCAAGTCTCTCCATTCCTCGGTTTTCTCCTCTCTCTCCTTATTGGCTTTGTGCTCTTCGATTGCCTCTATGATCTTCTTAAACAGTTCTATAGACACATCGCTAATGGTCAATCTGTTTCCTTCGTAGTTGATCTTCATAGCCAAATCCCCCGGTTTCCGGCAAATGTGAATTGAGAAGCCCTGATACCCACTATATATCACTCTATCGATAGGGCAGCAAGCCTAGTTGCTGAGGCGAGCCATGATGGCATAGGGTTTTCCAAAAAACAACCAGGTCTTGAAGGATGATGGGTAGCTCGTCCTTTATTCTGACTCCTGACTCCTGACTGCTGACTCCTGAGGTTGACTTCTGTCTCCTGACTTCTGTTTTTTGCCTCCGGACTTCTCAACGATGGCATAGAGGCTTCCGATAACCTCGTCGATTCTTTCGGAGTGAGGCCCACCTCCCTGGGCCATGTCGGGGCGTCCCCCGCCGGTTCCCCCGACTTTCTGAGCCAGCCCCTTCATGATCTTTCCGGCGTCGAACCGGCCAGCAAGATCCTTTGTCACCATCAGAAGCATCGCCGCCTTGCCCTTGTGCTCTCCAGCAAGAAAAACCACACCCGATCCGATCCTCTCCTTGAACCGATCGCCGATCTCCCGGAGACCTCTGGGGTCTCCCACTCCGGGTTTGACGGCCAGCACTCGAATCCCCCCGACCTCTCGGACGTGTTCCATCAGATCCGTCCCTCCAGTGGCCAATCTGGTTTTGAGGGACTCGATTTCCCTTTCCAGTTTCTTGACCTGGGTCAGGGTCTTTCCCAGCTTTTCCTCCAAATCCTCCGGGGAACTCTTGACCATGGCGGCGACTTTCTGAAGAGTCTGCTCATGTTTGCGGACGTAATCGATCGCGTCGGCACCGGTTAATGCCTCTATGCGCCTCACCCCTGCGGCGATTCCAGTCTCGGAAACGATCTTGAGCAGGCCCACGTCCCCGGTCCTGTTGCTGTGGGTCCCGCCACAGAGTTCCTTGCTGAAGTCACCGATGGTCACAACCCGGGCCTGATCACCGTATTTCTCTCCAAAAAGCGCCATGGCACCGGTTTTCTTTGCCTCTTCTGTCGCCATGACCTTGGCTTCTAAGGGGATGTTTTCGCGGATCCTCTGGTTGGTGAGGTCTTCGACGTGGTCCAGCTCTTCGTTGGTCATCGCAGAAAAGTGGGTAAAATCAAAACGGAGGCGATGAGGAGCGACCAGAGAGCCGGCCTGCTTCACGTGGTCGCCCAGAATGCCTCTGAGAGTGGCGTGAAGCAGGTGTGTCCCGGTGTGGTTGAGAACCGTTGCGCCCCGTTCCTCTGCATTCACAGCAAGGAGTACATCCTTTCCGACCTCCACCACACCTTTTTTCACCCGACCCTTGTGGATGATGAGTTGAGGCACGGGTCTTATGGTATTGGAGACCTCTATTTCCAGGCCATCCGATGCGGTTATCTTGCCGGTATCCCCCACCTGGCCACCCGTTTCGCCATAAAACGGCGTCTCCTGGGTCAGGATTTCGATCGTGTCACCTTGAGAGGCCCGATCGACGAGAGCTCCATTCTTGATGATTCTCAGGACCTTAGACTCGTGTTCAAGGTCGTGATAGCCGACAAAGGCCGTCTCCACTTCTTCGGTCAAGAGTCTTTTGAACTCGTCCTTGAGGTCCTCTTCCCCTGATCCCCTCCATGCCTCCCTGGCTTTTTGCCTCTGAACCTCCATGGATTCGTCGAAGCCTTTCGAATCGATTCCAATTCCGTCATCTCTGACAATATCCTCGATCAGGTCGACAGGGAATCCATAGGTATCGTAAAGCTTGAACACAACAAGGCCGGGTAGGGCTTCACCCCCCCTCTCCTTCACGAGTGCGACTTCGTCCCGCAGCAGATCTAACCCCCGTGTCAGAATGTCAGAGAAACTCTCCTCTTCCGTCTCGGCGACCCGCCGAATGAAGGTCCTGTGATCCTTCAGGTCCGGGTAAGCCTCTCCCATGACATCGATGACGACACCGACAACGTCTGAAAAGAACGCCTTTTCGAGGCCAAGCTTTCGACTATGGCGGAGGGCCCGTCTCATAATCCTCCGGAGCACATATCCCCGCCCTTCCTTCTCTGGAAGCACACCATCGCCGATAAGGAATGCAGATGCCCTGGCGTGATCGGCTATGACCCGGATGGAGATGTCGTCTTTCTCATTGTCACCGTATTTTTTGGCGGCTACCGTCTCGATATGGGCAATTATCGGTTGAAACAGATCGGTGTCATAATTGCTGTGTAGCCCCTGGACTACGGCAACGATCCGTTCGAGGCCAAGACCCGTATCGATGCTCGGCTTTGGGAGAGGCATCATGGTGCCATCGGCATTCCGATTGTATTGCATGAACACCAGGTTCCATAACTCCAGGAACCGATCACACTCACAATCCAGATCACAGTCTGGCCGGCCACACCCGACCCCCTGTCCCTGATCGATGACGATCTCTGAACAGGGACCACAGGGGCCGGTTTCACCCATACTCCAAAAATTGTCTTTGGTCGAAAAGGCCCTGATCCTCTCTTCAGGGACAAAACTCTTCCAAATCTCCATCGCCTCCTCGTCGGGCCCAAGGTCCATTTCGGAGTCACCCTCATGGACGGTGATCCAGAGGCGGTCTCTCGGGAGCTCCAAGACCCGCGTCAGAAAATCCCATCCCATCTCGATAGCACCTTCCTTGAAGTAGTCACCAAAGGAGAAGTTTCCCAGCATCTCAAAAAAGGTATGATGTCTCGCTGTATGACCCACATTTTCCAGGTCGTTGTGTTTGCCACCGGCCCGAACGCATTTCTGAGACGAGACAGCACGTCGGTAGGCGCGCTTCTCTTCCTGGAGGAATACCCGTTTGAACTGAACCATTCCCGCATTTGTGAAGAGCAATGTCGGATCGTCAGAAGGAACCAGGGATGAACTGGACACGATCTGATGGCCTCGCTCCTCAAAGTATTTCAAAAATGCACTTCTGATCTGGTAACTGGTCATTGCGTGATCCTGTCAGGCGATTTTCGAGTAGAAATTTCCGACTCTCTTACCTAAGAGGGGCCCTATCCATTCTACAACAATCGAGGGGGGTATTAAAAGCGAATTTCCGTAAATTCTTTGAATCACCCTGTTCGGGAGCGGCTGCAGCTCGGGAAGGAGAACACGGCGGTCAGCCTGTCAACCCATGAGAAACAACGGCTTTTTACCTGAACTCACGAAGGGCGTATACGGGGAAATCCTTTTCCGGGGGACTGAACGAAGGGACTTGCCGCGTCTTAATACTTCTGAATGCCCTGGGATTCCAACGGATCCCCTTTGCCATGATCCTCGCTCTTAGGGACTTTTTCGAATTGTTCCCAAGAGGTATCCCCACCCGACATGATCCCCTTCATTCGGAGGGCAAAGTCGTCCGGGTTGCTGCTTTGACGGAGGGCCTCCTCATAGGTAATCAGGCCCCGTTTGAGCAACAGCATCAGTGATTGATCAAAGGATTGCATGCCATACGTTGTATACCCTTTTGTGATAGCATCATTGATTTCGTGGGTCTTCTCTTTCTCGGTAATACACTCCCGAATTCGGGCTGTGGAAACCATCGCTTCTACCGCCGGAACCTGGCCTAGGCCATCCGCCCTGGGAACCAGCCTCTGGGCGATGATCCCTTTGAGGATCGCGGCGATTTGGAGACGCACCTGCTGCTGATGGTACGGCGGAAAGGCCGAAATGATTCGGTTGACGGTCTCCACAGCATCCAAGGTATGGAGCGTGCTCATGACAAGGTGGCCGGTCTCGGCAGCTGTTAGGGCTGTTTCGATGGTTTCAAAATCCCGCATCTCGCCCACAAGGATAACGTCCGGATCCTGCCGGAGAGCACTCCTCAGGGCATCGGCAAAGGAGCCAGTATCAGAGCCGACTTCCCGCTGGTCGACAATCGCTTTGATATCCTCATGGACGAACTCGATCGGATCCTCTATGGTAAGGATGTGACAGGTCCTCCGTGAATTGATCACATCAATCATGGCGGCAAGGGTGGTCGATTTTCCGCTTCCCGTTGTTCCCGTGACGAGCACCAGCCCACGGTTTTCCAGGGCAATCCTTTCGATGACCCTGGGAAGATTCAGTTCTGCCAGCCCCTTGATCTTGTACGGTACGATTCGGAGGGCGATTCGAATCTTTCCCCGCTGTTGAAATATGTTGATCCGAAACCGACCCATCCCGTAGATCTCATAGCCCATGTCCACTTCTTTGGCCTTAAGGAAGCGGTCCTTCTGCCACTCATTCATGATGCCGAGTGCCATTTTGCTAACTTCATTCTGATCGAAGGGTTTGACATCTTTTACGAAACGCAGGGCGCCATTGACCCTGAAAATCGGAGGAAGGCCGACTTTGATATGAACGTCAGAGGCACTGACGTTTAGGGCATCGAGCAGGATTTGATTCAGATCCATCTCATGACTCCTCTTTCTCCGTTTGTTTCTTCTGTCCGAATCCTTCGAGCAGATCTTCCTCCATGGCTTTCAGGACGTCGGGATTCTCTTTGAGGAAGCTCTTTGCATTCTCCCGTCCCTGTCCGATTCTTTGATCCCTGAAGGAATACCACGTTCCCGTCTTTTCGACGATCCCCGCGTCCACGGCTAGGTCCAAAACCCCTCCTTCCCGAGAGATTCCCTCTCCATAAATAAGATCGAATTCAACTTCCCTGAAGGGAGGGGCCACTTTGTTTTTGACAACTCTGACCCGGGTCCGGTTTCCAATCACTTCTTGTCCCTGCTTGATCGAGGCAATCCGCCGGATATCCAGTCGCACAGAAGCGTAGAACTTCAGTGCGTTTCCCCCTGTTGTTGTTTCCGGATTGCCGAACATCACGCCAATCTTCATTCGGATCTGATTGATAAAAATCAGAATCGCCATGGATTTACTAATTGTCGCCGTGAGCTTCCGGAGAGCCTGAGACATGAGTCTAGCCTGGAGACCCATGTGGCTGTCTCCCATTTCACCCTCGATTTCCGCACGAGGGACCAAGGCTGCCACCGAATCGATGACAATGATATCGATCGCTCCACTGCGGACCAGGATGTCGGCAATCTCCAGGGCCTGCTCACCTGTATCGGGCTGTGAAATGAGAAGGTCATCGGTTTTCACACCCATTTTCTTGGCATAGTGAACGTCCAAAGCGTGTTCGGCATCGATAAAGGCGGCCACACCCCCCTGGTTCTGTGCCTCTGCAACAGCGTGAAGGGCGAGGGTCGTTTTCCCCGACGCTTCAGGGCCATAGATTTCGACGACCCTTCCCCGGGGAAGTCCCCCAACGCCGAGGGCGATATCGAGCGCCAGAGATCCGGTTGAGATCGTCTGGATATCCGGCAAAGAGGCCTCACCACCGAGCTTCATGATGGCCCCTTTTCCATACTGTCTTTCGATCTGAGACACGGCCAACTCAACGGCCTTGTCCCGCTTTGCCTCTTCCATTTCTAGCCTCCAGTGAGTTCCCTGATGATCAGGGGAGTATAAATGGGACCACTGGGTCTCAGATCGCTTTTGAAAAGGACAATTCGGTCAACAACAAAGGGTCCAAGGTCGACATCTCGATCTCTTTCCATAAGATCGACCAAATTCCCCTTTCCCTTTAGCGATTTGACCCTTCCCAGTGTGAGATGGGGTCGATAGGGCCTGTTCTCAGGGGCAAACCCCATCGCTTCCAACTTCTTCTCAATCCCTTGTTGCAAGGGATAGAGATTCTCCTCCCACGGATCGAGACCCAACCAGATCACCCGTGGATTCCGGGTGGATGGAAATGCTCCCAACCCCTTGACGGAGAGGTCAAATGCACTGCGTTGGGCCGCGATCTCCTCCATGGCCGATGATACATCGGCAATCTGTTGTTCTTCGATGTTTCCAAAGAATTTCAGGGTGAGATGGATCCGATCCACCTTCACCCATCGGACATCAGCCTGAGACGCCCGGAGGCGCTCCTGGATTTCGCCGACTTTCGACAGAATGTGTGGGGGGAATTCAACGGCCAAAAAGGAACGAACCTTAGCCATCCTCTTAACGTCCCGAGAGACTCACCGTCTCCCACACCGATCATCCAGACCAGAAGGGATTGTCTTTGCGAAATGATGCTATCACACTCCGCAAAAAAGTCAAACCCAACCCCTCTGGAAAGCCCAACCCCTAGAGCTTTTCCATGAACTTTTTCACCTGATAATCCCATTCCCTCGTCTCAAGATCCACCTCGGTCCTGTCGGGCTTGCATCGCGCGGCCGATATCGTCACATGCCCCCCCGAGCCATCAAAGCTCAAGCAGCATTCATTCCGCTCAACCAGGTTCATGCCCAGGCCACCGGTTCCGAAGAACGCTTCCGCCCGTCGGAGAACCTCCTCAGCCTCGAGTTTCGTTTCTTTGCCATATCGTGCCATGGTCCTTTCACCTCCCCCTCGATCGATTCCTTCTTAGACTCTATCATCAACGGTCCGAACCATACAATCCTCGGTGAGATGGGATTTGCAATATACGGTGGAGGAGAGTCCCTATCGCACATCTCAGATCCCCCATCCCAAATCTCATACTCACCATCTCCCATTCCCTTGACTCTCCTGTTGTTTCCCTCGTACCGGTGTGGAGAGACCTTTTGAATCTCCTCTTGACAGACCCGTGGTCGTCTATCCATATCATATCCCCTTATGGGTTTTGAGGGGGTCTCCACCTTGTGAAACATACACAAATTTTCACCCGGTGAAAAGAGCTATGGCAGACGCAAAGGGGGAGTAGGGTTTTGATATTTGGCATTTGGGTTTCATTTGGCATCCTTGCCCTGTGGAATGAGGGTTTTCTGTTTTACAGGGTGAACATTTTGACATTTGAAATCCCTTCTTCGACGCCTCAACTGGACTTGAATAGCAGGCCGTCAAGAGGAAGGCGAAGGGTCCGAAAACTCCCCTCATTTTTCCTTGACAGGATACCCACAAATCTATAAGGTTTACGTTTGCTCTGTCGTGTCAGTTCCATTGAATTCCCGCCAGCTGGAACAGTGGCTGTCACGCCAGATTGGTTTTGCGCTGTAAGCCTTTGCCCGGTCGTCAAGGAAAGGGATGGAAAGCGTATACCGTTTAGCCGTTGACACAGGGGGGACGTTCACCGATCTCTGTGTTCTCGATGAGTCATCCGGAGATCTCACGGTAACCAAGGTCCCCTCCACCCCCTCCAATCCGGCTTTGGCTGTGATGGGCGGAATTGAAAAACTCATCGAGGGGAAGAGGGTCCTGCCGGAAAAGGTCCGATTCCTCATCCACGGGACGACTGTTGCAACCAACGCCTTACTTGAGCACAAGGGTGCCAAAACGGCCCTTCTGACGACTGAGGGCTTTGAAGACGTTCTTCATATTGGACGGCAGAACAGGCCAAGGCTCTATCACTTTTCGGCCAGACGGCCAGAACCTGTTGTCCCAAGGCATCTGCGCTATCCTCTTCCCGAAAGGATTCTGTATACGGGGGAGGTGTTTAGACCCCTCGATGAATCAGAAACAGCAACGATTATCCAGAGAATCAAAGCTCAGGCCGTACAGTCCATAGCCGTCTCCCTGATCCACTCATACGCAAATCCCATCCATGAACAGAGGGTCAAGTCAATCATTTCGAGAGTTTTTCCAGAGGCCTATGTGACGATCTCGGCTGAAGTGCTCCCAGAGTTCCGCGAATACGAGAGAACCAGCACCGTCTGCATCAATGCCTACGTCATGCCGAAGGTTAACGACTATGTGGCAGACCTGGAGAGGCGGCTGAGAAACCTGGATATCGCCTCAGACCTCTATATCATGCAATCCAACGGAGGGGTCATCACGGCAAAAACAGCCCGCCAAATGAGCGCCAGAACGGTTCTATCAGGCCCGGCTGGAGGGGTACTGACAGGGGTCTTCATCTCCCGAACGATCGGGCGGCCCAACGTCATCACGATTGACATGGGCGGGACGAGCTCTGACATCTGCCTTATCGAAGGGGGAATACCCCGGCTGACCACGGAAAGCGACATCGGCGGCTATCCCATCAAGCTCCCTATGATCGATATTAACACGATTGGGGCGGGAGGAGGAAGCATCGCCTGGATCGATGGGGGAGGTGCGCTTCAGGTTGGACCCGAGAGTGCTGGGGCAGATCCAGGTCCCATCTGTTACGATCGCGGTGGGATTGAACCCACGGTTACCGATGCCCACGCCATACTGGGCAGAATCAACCCATCGTATCTTCTCGGGGGGGAGATGCCCCTCTATCCGGACAAAGCCAGAAGGGTTATGGAGGAAAAGATAGCCCGTCCCCTGGGGATCGACGTTCTGAGGGCAGCGGAGGGTATTATCGCCGTGGTGAACGCGAACATGATCCGAGGCATCCGAAGGGTTTCGGTAGAGAAGGGCTATGACCCGAGAGAGTTCGCCCTAGTGCCCTTCGGTGGGGCCGGACCCCTGCATGGTGTGGAACTCGCTCAAGCCTTGAACATCAAAGAGATCGTCGTCCCTGCCTATCCCGGCATTGCTTCAGCCTTTGGCATGCTTTCCGCGGACGTCCGCCACGATTTCGTGCAGACGCAAATTTCTCTGTCTCAAGAGGTGGACGTGAATCATCTCCTGTTGGTCTTCAAGAACATGGAAGATCAGGCCCTGGAGCAGCTCAACCGGGAGGGGTTCTCTGGCCAGTCCGTCCTTCTGATCCGCTCGGCCGACATGCGGTACATTCGCCAAGCCTACGAGTTATCCGTGCCCGTGAAAGGCGGGACATTGAACCCTCAAGATATTTCAGCGATTGTCGAGAGCTTTCACCGTATCCATGAAAAGGCCTACGGGTATGCCCGAAGAAAGGAGGCCGTTGAGTTTGTGAACCTGAGAGTCGTGGGTTTGGGGAAACTCCCTGACTTCCGTCTCAAGGAGAAAACACCCCACATCAGAGAGCCGGCTCAACCGATCGGCTACCGGGAGGTGTTCTTTCAAGGGGAGGCACTCAAGACCCCCATCTACCCCCGGAACCAACTCCCCAGAGGCCAGGCAATCGCGGGTCCCGCCATTGTTGAGCAGATGGATTCCACCATCGTGATACTTCCGAAATGCGAAGGCGTGACGGATCGTTACGGCAATCTGTTGATAAAGACCAGAGGGCTAAATGAAGGAGAAACCAGACCCCATCACCCTAGAGGTGATGAGGAATGCATTCCAGTCGGTGGCTGAAGAGATGGGAGCGGCCTTGATCAGGACGGCGCTTTCCACCAATATCAAGGACCGGCGAGATTGCTCTACAGCCATTTACACCGCTGGGGGATATCTGGTAGCCCAGGCTGAACATATTCCCCTCCATCTGGGGTTAATGGTTTCCATTGTCAAAAAGACTCTGGACAGATTTCCTCTCGATCGCCTTGAGCCAGGAGACGCGATCATCACCAATGACCCCTACGTCAGCGGATCCCATCTGCCAGACATCTGCATGATCACGCCTCTGTTCGTTGAGGGCCATTGCCTGGCCCTTCTGGCCAACCTGGCCCATCACGTTGATATCGGTGGCATCTCACCAGGGGGTATGCCAACCATATCGACGGAGATCTTTCAGGAAGGCATTCGAATTCCACCGATCAAACTGCGAAGGCGGGGAGAGATCGACGACCAGATCATGGCATTGATCACGAACAACGTCAGAACGAGCTACGAAACCTGTGGGGACTTCCAGGCCCAGTTGGCCGCCAACAACGTTGGGGAGCGAAGACTCATGGAGACGATCTCCAAATACGGACGGAGCATGGTCACGTTCTACATGGATGAAATTATCAACCACTCGGAACGGAGAATGCGCAGTCGCATTCGAGAGCTGCCCAAAGGGGTCTTTTCCTTTGAGGATTTCCTCGAGGGGGATGGACTCTCCGACGGTCTTCTGAAAATCAGCGTAACCCTCACCATTGGGGAGGACCGGATTGTGGTCGATTTCACGGGAACAGACCGCCAGGCTCGGGGGTCGGTCAACTCAACCCGGCCCGTTACCCTGGCATGCGTCTACTTCGCGTTGAAATCGGCGATTGATCCGGATCTCCCATCGAGCGAGGGAGCGTCCCGTCCCATTGAAGTCATCACCCCTCCAGGGACTCTCGTCAACCCTGACTTCCCCGCACCGGTCTCAAACGCCAATGTCAATACGTCTCAGAGAATCGCGGATGTGGTTCTGGGGGCCCTATCCAGGGCCATTCCAGAAAGGGTGCCAGCAGCTTCCACGGGAAGCATGAGCATTTTCACCATTGGAGGGGTAGACCCGAGAACAGGGGAGTACTATTCCTACATCGAGACTTATGGTGGCGGACATGGAGCGATGGAGAACCAGGATGGAATGGACGGCGTTCACACCAATATGACCAACACCCGAAATGCCCCGGCAGAGGTGATTGAGATCGCCTACCCCTTGAGGGTTGAGCGGTACGGTCTTGTCCCCCATTCGGAGGGCCCTGGAAGATCCCGAGGAGGCCTGGGGATGACACGGGAGATGACTATCCTAGA
>CAYGBW010000141.1:0-12335 GCA_964348185.1 uncultured Thermodesulfobacteriota bacterium
TTCCAATCTTTTTTTGGATAGTCTGGACAATCGTTCAAGAGAATCCTTCTTCTTTCAATCCCCCGGCTCCTCACGTGATGCGGAGAAATTGAGGGATTGTGGGTTTGGGCTGGACAACAAAAATCCCGCCAGGCCCAATGACAGCATGGCGGGATTCTTGTTCTTTCTAGAGGTCCCCTTGTGACTCGAGTAACTGGATCGCTTCGGTCTCTCCATACATCTCCTCTGGCTCTTCTTCCTCATACCCTTCCACGTGGATTTTCAAATCTTTGTATTTCGGAAGGCCAGTACCCGCGGGGATCAACCGCCCCATGATCACATTCTCCTTGAGACCCCTCAGCTGGTCCTTCTTCCCGGCGACAGCGGCCTGGGTTAGGACCTTGGTGGTTTCCTGGAAAGAGGCAGCAGATATGAAGCTGTCCGTAATTAGCGAGGCCTTGGTGATTCCCAGAAACAAAGGCTCTGCGATGGCTGGCTTCCCCCCTTGGGCGAGAACCCTGGCATTCTCCTCTTCGAAGACGTGTTTTGCCACCTGATCATCCACCAGGAAGTTGGTATCGCCCACCTCCTTTACCCGAACCCGCTTCAACATCTGTCGCACAATCACCTCGATATGCTTGTCATTGATCTTGACTCCCTGGAGTTTATAGACCTCCTGAATCTCATCCACCAGGTACTTGGCCAATTCTTTGTCTCCCAACACCCGGAGAATGTCATGGGGGTTAGCGGGTCCATCCATCAAAGGCTCACCAGCCCTCAATGTATCCCCCTCATGGGCACTGATGTGCTTGTCCCGGGGGAAAGAGTACTCTCGAGGCTCTCCGACCTCAGGTGTGATAATAACCTTCCGCTTCCCCTTGACATCTTTCCCATAGGAGACCGTCCCGGTAATCTCGCTGATGATGGCGAACTCCTTGGGTTTGCGAGCCTCGAAAAGTTCGGCCACTCGGGGCAGACCGCCCGTAATGTCTTTGGTCTTTGTCGTTTCTCTCGGAATCTTAACCAGGACGTCCCCTGCCTCAACCCTGTCCCCCTCGGAAACAAAGATATTCGATCCGACAGACAGGAGGTACCTTGCAGCTGAGGTGGACCCGGGCAGTTGAAGGGTCCTCCCCTTGTCGTCTTTGATGGAAATCCTGGGCCGCAGAGCAGGGTCTTTCGACTCCGTGATCACTTTCCTCGACAGACCGGTGAAGTCGTCGACCTTTTCCTGCATGGTCACCCCCTCGATGATGTCACCGAATTTCACGGTGCCCGCCATCTCTGTCATAATCGGAATTGAGTAGGGGTCCCATTCGGCCAGTAACTGACCTTCCTCGATCCGATCGCCATCGTTCACCTTCAACTTGGCGCCATAGATAACAGAATAACGCCGTCTCTCCCGGCCCTCCTCATCGAGGATGACAATCTCCCCGTTCCGGTTCATGACGACGAGATCTCCATCTCTGTTTCTAACGGTTTTCAGGTTTTCGAAATTGATTGTTCCAGGAGTTCTGACTTCCAAGGTCGTCTGTTCCGCACGGCGACTCGCCGTCCCGCCGATATGGAAGGTTCTCATGGTCAACTGGGTGCCAGGCTCTCCGATGGACTGAGCGGCGATGATGCCGATGGCCTCTCCCACGTTAACCAGACGCCCCCTCGCAAGATCCCTACCATAGCACAAAGCACACACACCCTGCTTTGATTTACAGGTCAGAACCGAGCGTATCTTAACCCTGTCGATGCCGGCGTCGACTATCCGCGTTGCCGCCTCCTCGTCAATCTCCTCGTTGTCCCTCACCAACACCTCGCCTGTAAAGGGATCCTTCGTATCTTCCAAAGCAACGCGGCCAAGAATTCGGCCGGCCAAGGGTTCTATGATTTCTCCGCCCTCAACAAGGGCTGTCGCTTCTATTCCATCCATGGTCTCACAGTCATATTCGGTGATAATGACGTCCTGTGCCACATCCACGAGTCGCCGGGTGAGATAACCGGAATTGGCCGTTTTGAGTGCCGTATCTGCCAAGCCCTTTCTGGCGCCATGGGTTGAGATAAAATACTGCAGAACCGTCAGCCCCTCCCTGAAGTTCGCCGTGATGGGAGTCTCGATAATCTCTCCCGAGGGCTTTGCCATGAGACCCCTCATCCCTGCCAACTGCCGGATCTGCTGGGCGCTTCCCCTGGCTCCAGAATCGGCCATCATAAAAATCGGATTCATGCTGGAGACTCGGAGCTTCTTTCCGTCCTTGGTTTGAATTTCCTCGGAACCCAGTTCTCTGAGCATCTCATCGGCTATTTTCTCGGTGACCTGGGACCAGATGTCGATCACCTTGTTGTAACGCTCACCGTCAGTGATGAGCCCTTCGGTATACTGCTCCCGGACCTCCTGAACCTCTCTGTTGGCCTCTTCCAGAAACCTCTCCTTATTGAGGGGAATCAACATATTGTCGATACACATCGAAACCCCTGCCTGGGTCGCGTAGCGATAGCCAAGATTCTTGATGCGATCCGCCAAAAGAACGGTCTCCTTCTCTCCAGCTACCCGGTAAGTGTAGTCGATGAGGTTACCCATTTCCCCCTTGTTCATGGCCTTGTTGATAATCGAGAAGGGAACCTGGTCTGGAACAATCTCGCTCAGGATGATTCGGCCCGCTGTAGTCTGATAAATCTTGCCGTTCATTCGTACCTTTATCCCGGCATGGAGGTCTACGATTCCGGCGTCATATGCAATGCGAACCTCTTCCGAATTGGAGAAGATTTTCCCCTCTCCCTTGGATTCTGGCCGTTCCTTTGTTAAGTAATATATTCCCAGTACAATATCCTGCGTCGGCACGATGATTGGTTTCCCGTGGGCAGGAGACAGGATATTGTTGGTGGACATCATCAAGATTCGAGCCTCAGCCTGAGCTTCGACCGAGAGGGGGATGTGAACAGCCATCTGATCCCCATCAAAATCGGCATTGAAGGCAGAACACACCAGGGGGTGGAGTTGAATGGCCTTTCCCTCGATAAGGATGGGCTCAAAAGCCTGAATGCCCAACCGGTGCAGGGTAGGAGCCCGGTTGAGGAGAACGGGATGTTCCCGGATGACCTCATCCAGGACATCCCAAACCTCGGGTCTTTCTTTTTCGACCATTTTCTTTGCACTCTTAATGGTCGACACCAGGCCTCTCTGCTCTAACTTATTGTAGATAAAGGGTTTAAAAAGCTCCAAAGCCATTTTCTTCGGTAGGCCACACTGATGGAGTTTCAGCTCTGGTCCCACGACAATGACCGACCGGCCCGAGTAGTCTACCCGTTTGCCCAGCAGATTCTGACGAAACCGCCCCTGTTTTCCCCGGAGCATGTCGCTGAGAGACTTGAGGGGTTTCTTGTTGGCTCCAAGGATGGTGCGGCCTCTCTTCCCATTGTCAAACAATGCGTCAACGGCCTCCTGAAGCATTCTTTTTTCATTTCGAATAATGATATCTGGGGCATTGAGTTCCAGCAGCCTCTTAAGACGGTTGTTTCGGTTGATCACCCTCCGGTAGAGGTCATTTAAATCCGAGGTGGCAAACCTCCCGCCATCCAGGGGCACCAGGGGTCTCAGATCCGGGGGAATGACGGGAATGACTTCCATGATCATCCACTCGGGCTTGTTACCTGAATCTCTGAAGGCCTCAATGATCTTGAGTCGCTTGGCAAACTTCTTCTTTTTTGCCTCAGACGAGGTCTCCCGCATTTCCAGACGGAGTTGCTCAGAGAGCTCCTTCACATTTGCAGAAGCCAGAAGATTTCGAGCCGCCTCTGCCCCCTGTCCGACAACCAAGTCGGGGTACCTCCTCGCAGCTTCCCGATACTTCTCCTCTGAGAGGAGTTCACCTCTCTTGAGGGGGGAACTCCCCGGATCCAAAACGACATAGGCCTCGAAGTACAGGAGCCGCTCCAGGTCCCTCAGGGTCATGTCGAGAAGAATTCCGATCTTGCTCGGAATACTCTTTAGAAACCAGATGTGGGCCACAGGGGTTGCCAATCGGATGTGGCCCATTCGTTCACGTCGGACCTTGGACTGAATGACCTCCACACCGCATTTTTCACAGACGATGCCGCGGTGTTTCATTCTTTTGTATTTGCCGCAGTTACACTCGTAATCCTTCACCGGACCAAAGATTTTGGCGCAGAACAACCCGTCCTTTTCCGGCTTGAAGGTCCGGTAGTTGATCGTTTCTGGTTTTTTTACCTCTCCGTGAGACCATGACTCGATCTTTTCAGGGGAGGCGATGGAGATTCGAATTGCGTTGAAGCTCAAAGGACTTTTTGGTTTCTCGAGAAAGCTGAGATAGTCTTCCAAGATATCCTCCTTGCTTGAAGTTCTCGGAATCTTTAAACCTATTTAACGTTTCGGAATTTCTACAATGACTCCCTGACCTATCATTCCAAAGTTCCAGTCCCGCCTTTGGCGGCATTCCAATTATGAGGGGAGCAAGTTGACCTGTGTCACAGCCCGGTTTCCTGTTGCCGTCTGGCAGCCTTGTCTTCGATCAGTTCCACGTCGAGACCGAGGCTTTGAAGCTCCTTTACGAGGACGTTGAACGATTCCGGAAGCCCCGGCTCGAGAACATGTTCCCCTCTAACAATGGTCTCGTAAGCTCTGGTTCTTCCTCCAACGTCGTCGGATTTCACGGTGAGGAATTCCTGAAGGGAATGAGCGGCGCCATAGGCCTCAAGAGCCCATACCTCCATCTCTCCCAGTCGCTGGCCCCCAAACTGTGCCTTTCCACCGAGAGGTTGCTGAGTCACCAAGGAATAGGGCCCAATCGATCTGGCGTGAATCTTCTCGTCCACCAGATGGTGGAGCTTTAGCAGATACATGTATCCGACCGTTACCTTCTGATCAAAAGGTTCTCCTGTCCTGCCGTCAAAGAGTCTTGTCTGTCCACCGATCGGAAGGTTGGCCATCTCAAGCGTGTCTTTTATCTCATCCTCAGAGGCGCCATCAAACACCGGAACAGCCATATAGACGCCTTGACTGATATTCTTTGCCAGATCAATGATCTCCTCATCGCTACACCCATCGACATACTCGTCAACCTCCCTGGAATTGTAGATCGACTTGATCTGTTTCTTCAAAGCGTCGGGACTGTAGTTCTCATCCAGGAACTTCTGAATCTGCCACCCCAATCCCTTGGCTGCCCATCCCAGGTGGGTCTCCAGGATTTGCCCCACATTCATCCGGGAGGGAACGCCTAGAGGATTCAGGACAACCTCGACGGGTGTACCGTCCTCCGTATAGGGCATATCCTCTTCCGGCAGAACCCGGGAGATGATGCCTTTGTTGCCGTGCCTTCCAGACATCTTGTCGCCCACCGAAAGACGCCGCTTGATCGCCACATACACCTTGACGGTCTTGATGACTCCAGGAGGGAGTTCATCGCCCAGCTTGAGCTTCCCAATCTTCTCTTCAGATTTTTCTCGTACCCGATCCATCTGAGCTTCAGCACCCTCCAGAATGTCTCTAAGCCTGAGCCCAACCATCTCGTCACCCACCGGTACATCAACCAATCTCGTTGTGGGGACGGACTCAAGGGCCTCTGGGGTGATCTTTTTGTCAGTCTCTAGGACAAGGGCTCCTGTCCTGTGATCCATCAGAGGTGCGGCCAGTTTCTTCCCTATCAGGAGGCGCTCCATTTTTCTTCTGGCACTCTCATTGATGATCCGGATCTCATCGGCTTGATTCTTCAGAAATCGAGCTCGTTCCTGATCCTCTATGGCCTTGCTCCTCTCGTCCTTCTCCACGCCCTTTCGGGAGAAGACTTTGGCATCGATAACGATGCCCTCGATGCCATGGAGGACCCGAAGAGACGTGTCCCTGACATCACCCGCTTTTTCGCCAAATATCGCCCTGAGGAGCTTCTCCTCCGGAGAGAGTTGGGTCTCCCCTTTTGGGGTCACCTTACCGACCAGAATGTCCCCGGGAGCCACCTCGGCACCGATCCGAATGATCCCGCTCTCGTCCAGATCCTTTAGGGCTTCTTCGCCCACATTGGGAATATCCCGAGTGATTTCCTCCTTGCCGAGTTTGGTGTCTCGAGCCGTACACTCCAGTTCCTCGATATGGATCGAGGTGTAGGCGTCGTCCTTCAAAAGCTTCTCACTGATCAGGATTGAGTCTTCAAAATTGTAGCCTCCCCAAGGCATGAAAGCGACCATCACGTTGCGGCCTAGGGCGAGTTCACTCATGTGAGTGGCCGGACCGTCGGCGATAATCTGCCCCGCCGTAACCCGTTGTGCTTTGTTGACAATGGGTTTCTGATTGATGCAGGTGTTCTGGTTGGATCGTTGATATTTTATCAGGTTGTAATTGTCTACGCCCGGATCGGTGTCCTCATGGACTTGATCACAGCGGACCACAATTCTTGAAGCGTCGACCTCTTCCACAATTCCATCCCTTTTGGCGACGACGGTCACCCCGGAATCTCTGGCTACGACCCTTTCCATCCCCGTTCCCACCAGAGGCGCATCTGTTATGAGAAGGGGAACAGCCTGACGCTGCATGTTCGATCCCATGAGCGCTCTATTGGCGTCGTCATGTTCGAGAAAGGGAATCAGTGAGGTCGCCACGCTGACCAGCTGTTTGGGAGAGACGTCCATGAATTCGACCTCTCCCGGCTCCACCATGACGAATTCTCCGCCCTTTCTTGCAGAAACAAGGAGGTTGACAAACCGTCCCTCCTCGTCCAATGGTGCGTTCGCCTGAGCGATCACGGCCTCCTCCTCGTCCAGGGCGAAGAGGTATCGGATCCGATCGGTCACTCTCCCGTTTAGCACCTCCCGGTAAGGCGTCTCTATGAATCCGTAATCATTGATTCTGGCGTAGGTGCTGAGAGAAGTGATTAACCCAATGTTGGGGCCTTCGGGTGTCTCGATCGGACAGATCCGCCCATAATGGGTGGGATGGACATCCCGCACCTCAAATCCGGCCCGTTCTCTGGTTAGACCCCCAGGTCCCAAAGCACTCAATCTCCTCTTGTGGGTGATCTCGGACAGAGGGTTGGTTTGATCCATGAACTGGGAAAGCTGGCTGCTTCCAAAGAACTCCTTGATGACCGCCGACAGAGGCTTTGAGTTGATCAGGTCGTGAGGCATCAAGGTTTCAATCTCCTGGAGGCTCATTCTCTCCCGAATTGCCCTTTCTATCCGCACAAAACCGATGTGATACTGGTTCTCAAGAAGTTCACCCACAGTCCGGACCCTTCGGTTTCCCAAATGATCGATATCATCCACGACCCCACGGCCATCTCTAAGATTGATCAGATACGAGACGACTTCCAGAATGTCCTCACGTCTGAGAATCGTCTCATCTTCTGGCACATCTTTCAGCCCCAGTTTGTAGTTGAGCTTCATCCGACCCACCCGGGACAGATCGTACCGCTCCGGGTTGAAGAATAGGTTATAGAATAGGTTGGTTGCTGTCTCGAGGGTCGGAGGATCCCCGGGACGTAGCCGTCGGTAGATCTCAACAATGGCTTTCTCCGTCTCTTTCTGTTGGGGAAGCTTCCCTGGCTCAGTCTGGGCCAACCGCTCCTTTTCCTCCTTTGTCAGAGAGAGCTTGTCCATGACCAGGGTATCCCTCAAAGAAGAACTCACCATGATGTTGTCGATGAAGAGGAGGTCAAATTCCTGGATTTTCCGGTCTCGAAACTCCTTGAGAAGTTTCTCCGTCACCGCTTCGTTGCACTCAGCAATCACCTCACCGGTCTCTCGGTCTATGACGTCTTCGGCCAGGTGCTTGCCCATGAGGTCTGACTCACTTACCAAGAAGGTGTTGATACCGGCACCTTCGAGGCGTTTGACCATCGCCTTGTTGATCTTTCGCAGCTTTTTCACGATTACCTGGTGGGTTTCAGGGTCGATGATATCCTCGGCGGGTTTCTGTCCCTCCAGCAGATCAAAAGGAACTGCTTTGATAAACCCGGCGTTTTTGATATGGACCTTTTCGCGACGGTAGAAATAATCGAGAATCTCTTGGGTTGAATAACCCAGCGCTTTGAGAAGCACCGTTACGGGGAGCTTTCGTCTTCGGTCGATTCGGACATAAAGAATGTCTTTGCTGTCAAATTCAAAATCGATCCAAGAACCTCTGTAGGGAATGATTCGAGCGTAATAGAGTAGCTTTCCCCCACCCTTTCCCTGATCATGATCGAAAAAGACACCCGGGGACCGATGAAGTTGGCTGACGATCGCCCTTTCCGTCCCGTTGATGATTAAGGTGCCATTCCCGGTCATGAGAGGAATCTCCCCGAAGTACACTTCCTGCTCCTTCATCGCCTTGATGTCCCGTCTGCCTGTCTCCTCGTCGATGTCATAGAGCACGAGACGGAGTGTCACCTTAATGGGCGCAGCATAGGTGGCTCCCTTCAAAACGCACTCATCCACATCGTACTTTGGATCTCCCAACCGGTAGCTGACAAATTCCAGAGAGGCCGTCTCATAGAAATCGGTGATCGGAAAAACACTTCTGAAAACCCCCTGAAGACCCATATCTTCTCTTTCTTCAGGAGCCCGATTTTGCTGCAGAAACCTATCATACGACTTGGTCTGGATATCAATCAGATTGGAGATACCCGCAACTTCTTTGATCTTTGAGAAATCTTTCCGAAACCTTTGACTGTTCTGTGTCAACATAGATATCGATCAACCCCTTTCCTCTCATTCCTGAAATGGCTGTTCGGTCAGCCCGACAAGATGGTGTCAAATCTGGGATTACTTAATCTCCGCGGTGCCCCCAGCCTCTTCCAGTTTTTTCTTGACAGACTCAGCCTCTTCCTTGGCAATGCCTTCCTTGACGTTCTTGGGGACGCCTTCCACCAGATCCTTCGCCTCTTTCAGGCCGAGACCGGTTAGCTCTCTGACTGCCTTGATCACCTGAATCTTCTTATCCCCATATCCCGTCAGGATGATATCGAATTCGGTCTTTTCTTCAGACACCGCCTCGACCGTTCCTCCAGCTGTGGGAGCGCCTACAGCCACCGGTGCCGCTGCGGTGACGCCGAACTCATCTTCCAGTTCCTTGACAAATTCTGAAAGTTCGAGAACGGTCATGTTCTTTATGAAATTCTTCACATCCTCTCGCGTCAACTCTGCCATGTCTTTCTCCTTCCTCAGTCACTCAGATTACATTTTCGGTCTACCAAGCCGGCCGGGTGTACCTCTTATTCTCTAGACCTTCAAGAGATTCCTATCCCTTTTGCAGACGAATCGCATTCAATACGTGGAGGAGTCTCTGTGGATTTGCGGAAAGGACGGTGACCAGACGGACCGGTCCCCCCCCCAGGACCGACATCAAACGTCCCAACAGGACCTCTCGACCCGGAATCTCAGCCAGCTTCTTGACGGCGTCCTGATCGATTGCCCTTCCTTCAACCATCCCACCCTTGATTTCGAGATTGGGCTGCTTCTTGCTGAATTGATCCAGAATCTTCGCAGGGGATATGGGATCATCGTATGACAAGGCCAGGGCTGTCGGCCCGTTAATCTGATCGATCAGAGGCTCCAGTTCGCTGTTCTTGAGGGCCAATTTGATCAATGTGTTTTTCACCACACGGTATTTGACAGAGATCTGCCGAAGCTGATTCCGAAGAAGCGCCAGTTCGGCCACATTCAACCCTCGATAGTCGGTCAAAATGGCAGCCTTGGCCTCTCTGAGTGATCCTTGCAGTTCTGCGACAATTCGCTCTTTTTCTCTCCTAAGCAACGATGATCCCTCCTTGTCTTCGCCTCATTTCAGCAGGGTCCGAACCTGCAGGGGATCGACCTTTATTCCCGGCCCCATCGTGGTGGACAAAGCGATTCCCTTCAGGTAGACCCCTTTGCTGGTGGAGGGTTTCGCTCGCATAACAACATCCAGCAAGGATTGAGCATTTTCAGCGAGCTTCTCAACGCCAAAGGAGACCCTTCCAATTGGGGCATGGACGATGCCGGCCTTTTCCACCTTGAATTCCACTTTTCCTCCTTTGATCTCCTTGACCGCTCTGGCCACGTCAAAGGTCACGGTTCCCACTTTTGGATTGGGCATAAGTCCCCTGGGTCCCAGAATCTTTCCCAACTTTCCCACTTGGCCCATCACATCCGGTGTCGCGACCGCTTTGTCAAAATCGAGCCATCCACCCTGGATTTTTTCAACCATATCCTCAGCTCCCACGTATTCCGCTCCGGCATCTTCGGCCTCTTTCGCTTTCTCTCCTTTCGCAAATACGAGAACACGACTCGTCTTTCCCGTTCCATGGGGGAGGATCACGGTACCTCGGACCATCTGGTCTGCCTTTTTGGGATTGACTCCGAGACGAATGGCAATATCGACGGTCTCATCAAATCGGGCATGGCCGGTTTCCGTTACCAGCCGCATTGCCTCACCCAATTCGTACTTTTTTGTTCGTTCGACTTTCCCTCTGGCCTCGATATACTTCTTTCCCTTTTTTCCCATGGCTCCCTACTCGATTTCTATGCCCATGCTCCTGGCTGTTCCCTCAATGGTCCGAATCGCACCCTCGAGGTCGACAGCATTTAAATCGGGCAGCTTGACTTTTGCGATCTCTTCAATCTGGCTTCTATTGACCCTGCCCACCTTCTCCCGATTGGGCTCGCTGGATCCCTTTGCGATTTGGGCCACCTTTTTCAGAAGGATAGAGGCCGGAGGTGTTTTGGTGATATAGGTGAATGATCGATCGGCAAAGACTGTGATCACCACCGGGATGATCGTTCCCTCCTGTCCCTGGGTTTTTGCGTTAAAGGCCTTGCAGAACTCCATAATGTTGACGCCATGCTGCCCCAGGGCAGGCCCCACAGGCGGAGATGGATTTGCTTGACCCGCGGGGATCTGCAATTTGATTATGCCAGCAATTTTTTTCGCCATGATCAATCTCCTGATGCGCCAGCAGACCTTACCCCTCTGCCCCCTTAGCATCCCTGGGGGCAGATTCTTTCTTCAAGCAGGGACCCGCCCCTCTCGATCAAGGTAAGACCCAGGAGTCTTAACCCTTCTCAATTTGAACGAAGTCGAGCTCTACCGGCGTAGACCTGCCGAAGATGGAAACCAGAACCTTCACCTTTCTCTTTTCCGGTCTGACTTCTTCCACCGTGCCAACGAAGTTTACAAAGGGACCGTCGATAACCCGAACCGTGTCGCCTGCAGAAAAAGAGACCTTTGGCTTCGCTTTAGTAACGCCTTCCTTAATCTGGGCGATTACGCCTTCTACCTCTTCTTCGGAAACTGGCGTGGGATGCGTGCCATGTCCGGCAAAACCGGTGATCTTCGGAGTCCCTTTTACGATATGCCAGGTTTCGTCATTCAGCTCCATCTTAACAAGGATGTAACCTGGAAAGATCTTTCTCTGCGATGTTCTTCGCTTTCCTTTGACCAGTTCCACGACCGTTTCCGTGGGGACCAGAATTTCGTCAAAAAAGTCGGCCATGCCGAGGTTCTTGATTCGCTCCTCGAGGCCGGCCTTCGCCTTGTTCTCATAACCTGAGTAAGTATGGATCACATACCATTTATTCGCCATGATGCACTCTTAAGGAATCCTCTAGCTGTAAATTGAAAAATCAGGAGCTATAAGACCAACCGGATCAGGCGGGACAATCCCACATCAACAATCCCAAGGAAAAAACCGAAGATGAAAACCGATATCAGGACAATGATGGTGGCATAGATCGTATCCTTTCTGGAGGGCCAGGTGACCTTCTTCAGTTCGATTCTGACCTCCCTCAGGAATTGTCTGACCGCTTCAAATCGACTCATCGTTCCTTCCTGGTGAAACGGGCTGGCAGGCCAGGAGGGATTCGAACCCCCAACTTCCGGATTTGGAGTCCGGCGCTCTAACCGTTAGAGCTACTGGCCTATGTTCTTCGATTGATCGCTCATCATTGCTGGATTGCAGAGCTGGGATTTCTTAACAATCAGCCTGGACTCGCAAGGATTTGAGATCTATGAAACGATTGGTGTCTCAGGGTTAGGATTAGCCTCTTTCAGCACCGGCTTCTTGGCCGGTTACTTCGTCTCCCTGTGAGGGGTGTGCCTCTGACAGAATCGGCAGTATTTCTTGAACTCAAGGCGATCCGGAGTCGTTCGCTTGTTTTTCGTTGTCGTATAGTTCCGTCTCTTGCACTCAGTGCAGGACATGATCACGATGTTTCTCATTATTAACTCCCCGGCTCTCAAAGGCAGCGAGGTGACTTTGAGGACCCCGGACAGACCTTCTTATTCCAGGATATCGCTGACGACGCCGGCTCCCACGGTTCGACCCCCTTCCCGAATGGCAAACCGTAACTCCTTCTCAAGGGCGATGGGAGTAATCAACTCCGCAGTAATCGATACATTG
>CAYGBW010000142.1:0-34365 GCA_964348185.1 uncultured Thermodesulfobacteriota bacterium
CACGCCCCACCAGGGAGACGGTAACGCCGATCACAGGGCGAAGGGCGGCAGGTAACCGGATGTAAAGTCATCGTTAGGTACGCACGATGCGGAACGCCGAGACGATACTGAGCATCATACGAAAACGGGGGCAGCACGGACTGTCGGTCAAAGACGCATACCGCCTGCTGTACCAACGCCACCTGTATCTACGCGCCTATGCGAAGTTGTATCGCAATGAAGGCGCCATGACACCGGGAGCCACAACGGAAACAGTGGACGGAATGTCTCTGGAGAAAATCGACACCATCATCAAGGCGTTGCGTTACGAACGGTATCGATGGACTCCAGTACGACGCACGTATGTGCCCAAAAAGAACGGTAAATGGCGGCCATTAGGCCTTCCAACCTGGTCGGATAAACTCCTTCAGGAAGTGATCCGTACCATCTTGGAAGCTTACTATGAGCCACAGTTCAGCGACTGTTCACATGGGTTCCGATCCAACCGCGGGTGCCATACCGCACTCCGAGCGATCATGCAGCACGGACGCGCTACGAAATGGTTTATCGAGGGAGATCTCTGCGCCTGCTTTGATCGGATCGATCACTCGGTCCTGTTGAGTATTCTGAAAGAGTTCTTCCATGACAAGCGCTTCCTGCGTCTCATGAGCGGACTGCTCAAAGCGGGATACCTCGAGAAGTGGACCTTCAACACCACCTACAGTGGGGTCCCGCAAGGGGGTGTGGTCAGCCCCATATTGAGTAATCTCGTCCTCGATCGGTTGGACAAATACGTGGAAATGCGTTTGATTCCGGCCTACACGCGCGGCCACCGGCGCAGGACTTACCCGCCATACGTCGGGCTCACGAAACAGGCCTATGAGGCACGGAAGCAAGGGGACTGGAAACGTGCAAGGAGGTTGCGCCAACAGGCCCAACGAATCCCTTCGCGCGACCCCCACGATCCCAACTTCCGTCGCCTGTGGTACGTCCGCTACGCTGACGATTTTCTGCTGGGGCTGACGGGCTCCAAGCAGCAGGCCATCGTCATAAAGCATGAGCTTGCGGCCTTTCTCCGCGACGAGCTCCACCTGGAACTCAACGAAGAGAAAACGCTGGTGACACATGCTCGTGACGATTACGCTGGGTTTCTCGGCTACGAGGTCCATACCCTGCATGAAAACAGCAAACACGACCATCGCGGTCAACGCTGTATCAACGGGAGCATTGGGCTTCGGGTTCCCACACATCTCCTACGTGCAAAATGCGCCAAGTATATGCGACGGGGCAAGCCGAAACCGCTTCCTCAGCGAACCCTCGACAACGCCTATAGTATTGTAGCCCAATACCAAGCCGAGTGTCGCGGCGGGGTGCAATACTATCGGATGGCCTATAACCTCCACATGTTCCAACACCTGAAGTATGTGATGGAAGTGTCGCTGGTCAAGACGTTAGCGAAGAAACATCGGACGACGTGCGCCAAAATCTACAAACGATATGGCGCCACGATACCCACTGAGGAGGGAGAACGAAAAGTCCTCCGTGTCTCACTTGAGCGAGAAGCGCCGAAAAAGCCATCGACCACGCACTTTGGAGGCGTGTCACTCAAGTGGAACAAGTGGGTCTGTATCAACGATGCACCGACCAAACCTGTCTGGAGTGGACGCAGCGAAGTGGTGGAACGCCTGCGGGCACAGACATGCGAACTGTGCGGATCACACCAACATATTGAAGTGCACCATGTCCGCAAGCTTGCCGATCTTGCCATCGAGAGGCATATCCAGCCGCCTCCCTGGAAACGCAGGATGGTAGCCCGCCAACGGAAATCCTTGGTGGTTTGCCGCAACTGCCACGAGCACCTCCAGTACGGACGGTATGACGGAGCAAGCCTTCGGCGTACAGGTTATCGGAGAGCCTCGTGATACGGAAACGGTCAAGCGGGGTTCGGAGAGGGACCGTTGGAAAAGTACCCATAAGGTAACTCACTGGCGGCCTACTCTACCTCACGTATGGTTCTTAGGGGGGCAAGGGGCCGCAAGGTCCTTGACCTACCCGGCAGAGCGCCCTTGATCTGTTAGGTAATGTGAGGTATTTTGGGGGTGAGCGACAGTCGAGGAGGTCCTTAAATGCACAATGAGTTTACCGCAATTGTTGAGTCGGACGGTGAGTGGTTGATAGCTTACTGTCCAGAAATCCCCGGCGCAAATGGTCAAGGTCGTACAAAGGAAGAGTGCCTTCAGAGCTTGTCCGACGCGATAAGCCTTATTCTTGAAGATCGCCGAGAGGACGCACTTCGCGGTGTTCCAGAAGATGCGACTCGTGAGGTGGTCACAGTCGGATGAAACGACGGGCTCTTCTCAAACACCTCCGGCAATACGGATGTTATCTCAAGCGTGAAGGTCGCTCCCACTCCCTTTGGTGTAACCCCCAAACAGGCCACGTTGAGGCCGTACCTCGTCATACTGAAATCTCCAACAAGTTGGCAGAGAAGATCTGCCGCGGTTTGTCACTTCCGGAAGTTGAACTCTGAGAACTTTGCAGCGCTATATAACCAATAAGGATTGAGCCGAACTGGAAGCCGCCGCCTCTATCCAAAGTTCAAGCAAGTCGAGGATGAGGATATCTTCTTATTAAGGTATTGCCTCCGTGGGGGGAGAGCCTGGGAAGGGGCTTCTCTTTGGAAGAATACTCACCGTGGTTCTTCTGCTGGAAATGACGGCCTTCCATCAGCGGCCATTGACCGATTGGGAGGCTACAGGGCTCTCAGGTGGAATCCCCCGTCGACATTGATAATCTCGCCCGTCGAAAAGGGGAAGGAATCTCTTGCGATGGCCAGAACCGCCCTCCCGATTTCCTCTGGATTTCCCCACCGGCTGATGGGGGTCAAGCCTTCGGATATGAGCCGATCGTATTTCTCTCGGACCGGAGCCGTCATATCTGTATCGATGATGCCGGGCCTGATTTCAAAAACCCCGATGCCGTATTCGGCTAGCCTGATCGCAAACAGGGCCGTCATCATGGAAAGGCCGGCTTTAGACACACAGTATTCCCCCCTTGACGTGGAGGCGGTGTAGGCACTTAGCGAAGATATGTTGATGATTTTCGGGCTACGGTGTTTGTCCCCTTTTTTCTGCTCGATCATCCAATTGGCGACACGTTGGGTCAGAAAATAAGGACCCTTGAGGTTTACCTTGATCAGCCGATCGAAGCTCTCCTCTGTTGCCTCGAGGATGTCTCGTCGAACCTCTGGCGCCACACCGGCATTGTTGACAAGAATATCCAGTCTCCCAAACGCCTCAGCGATTCGCTTGGTCAGTTTTTCCCGTTCCGCCCCAACCGAAATATCAGCCTGGATGTACTCTACAATCCTCCCTGTGGACCGAACCTTTTGGATGGCCTTCTCGGCCGTGGAACGGGGAGAGGTGCCGTTGAGGACGATGTTAAAGCCACCCTGGCCGAGGGCTAGAGCGATTCCCAAACCGATGCCCCGCCGTGATCCGGTCACAAGGGCCACTTCTCCCTTTTCCCCTGTCTCATTCATCGCAATCCCCTAACGCGGCCTTCGGCCGCAACCAAATCCGAATATCGAAATACGAAACCCGAAACAAATTCGAATGACCAAAATCCGAAATTGGAAAGGATTGCGATACCACCTGTTTCGGGCATTGATGCATTCGAAGTTTGAATTTGTTTCGAGATTCGAAAATCGAATTTCGTATTTTTGGCTTCTTCGCAAAATGCAAACAAGTCTTGTACTAAGTAGATAAAAACAGAGTCTTCAACCCATAAGCGATATTCCGAATCCCCATCGGAGCTTCGGTGAACTCCCTCTGGGCTGCCCATAGACTACAGATCTATGAACAAAAAGTAAAGAATCCAGGCCCTGAGGACGGGGTTTTGATGTCCCCGTGAAATGGGATTAGATCTCCTCTGCTTCATCCGACTTGTTGCGGGTGTAATGGCGTCGTGGAGTATGGGAGTGCTGGAATTCAGGATATCCTTGGCACATCTCGTGGAGCTGAAAACAAAAGGGAATCGAGCATCCTATAGTGCGATATCACTGAAAAACTTGAAGCCCAGGTATGATTCTGTTATCCTAACCGAGCGTGAGTCGGATTTTCTTTTTCCGGATTTCGGGAGGAAACCAATGGGTAGACCTATTGACGTGACAATCGTTGGCGGTGGGATGATCACAAACGATCTGATTCTTCCCTCCATCTACCACCTGCAGCGGATTGGGATTGTTGGAAGCATCGACGTATGCGCCCTGAATACGCCCCCTCTCAACGCCCTTAGGGCCAATAAGGAGATTGAAGAGGCCTTTCCCCATCAAGATTTTACGCCCCATCCCTCCCTCAGCGAGGCGCCTGACAGGAACTTCCCCGACCTCTACAAGGAAGTCATTGCCAGAATGAGGCCTCGTCAGGCGGTTGTTGTGGCCATGCCCGATCAGCTCCACTATCCGGTGATGATGGATTCCCTTCAGAATGATCAGCATGTGCTCTGCGTGAAACCCTTGGTTACGCAGTACAAGCATGCTGAGGAGGTGAAGAATCTTGCCTACCAAAAGGGGCTTTTTGTCGGTGTGGAGTATCACAAGCGTTTCGACCGGAGGTCCCTCCTTGCCAAAAGGCAGTATGCCCTGGGTCATTTTGGTGAGTTTGTCATGGGCGAGGCAAAGATGATAGAACCCTACTACTATCGGTCTTCCAATTTTCAGAACTGGTTTACGACCGACAAGACCGATCCCTTTGTATATGTGGGATGCCACTATGTGGACCTCGTTTACTTTATTACCGGTCTTAAGCCGGTGGAGGTTTCTGTTTCCGGTATCAAGGGAACCTTTCCCAATGGGAATGAAGGCTATATGTGGGCAAACGGCAGGGTCCGGTATGAAAACGGTGCAATCCTCTCCGTGACCGATGGGCTTGGATATCCGGATGAGGGGGCTGGAAGCAACGAACAATGTCTGACCATGTTCTGCGAAGGGGATGGAAAAACAGGGATGATCAAACATGACGACCAGTTCCGGGGTGTGAGCCATAGCTACCTTGAGGGAATTGGATGTGCGGGATCCCACTTCAACTTTGTGAACCCTGAATTCTACCGCCTGGTTCCCTGGGAGGGTGTGGGGTACAAACCGGTCGGATACGGCTACGATTCTGTTGCGGCAACGATCACAACCATCCACAGAATAGAGAATGAGGTTGCCTCCCTTTCCGATGAAGGCTCACTCCAACGGCGACAAGAGGTCATCAAGGAAACCGATGAGACGGGAATCATCGCCACGCCCGGTAACAGCTATATCAATGAGCTCGTCGTGGAGGCGGCCCGGATGTCCATAACCCGCGACGGAGAACCGGTAAAGATCGTCTACGGGGGTGAGCCCCACGTTGAGCTTCGGTCATAGGGATTCTGCCCAAAGAACGGCAAAGAAAGGCGAGAGAGAGAAAATGGCGAAATACAATTTGGAACCGGTCGCTGTACCCGAGGTGAAGACCCGATACAGAACGATACAGACAAAACTCCCTGTCCCGGAATCCCTGGAGATATTTCAATCACTGACAGACTCTGAACCTGAGTCGATGATGGGCCAGCCTCCGATTGTCTGGCATCGAGCAGAGGGTTTCCAGGTCTGGGATCGGTGGGGAAATCAGTGGATCGACTGGTCCTCTGGCGTGCTGATTACGAACGTGGGCCACGGGAGAGAGGAAATCTGTAGAGCCCTCAAGAGGGCGCTCGATGAGCCCCTCCTCACGACCTATGTCTTTGTTCATGAAAAGAGAGCTGAGCTTACCCGAGCCCTTCAGGCGATCTCGCCTGATCCTTCCGACTACCATGTGTTTCTCCTAAGCACGGGGAGCGAAGCGATAGAGTGCAGCATCAAGCTCGCTAAAACCTATGCCCTTGAGAAATACGGACCCAGGAGGAAGTACCTCGTATCGTTTAAGAACGCTTTTCATGGCAGGACCCTCGGTGCCCAGCTCGCGGGGGGAATGGATAAACAGAAAAAATGGATAGTCGATGAGGGAAAAACCTTTGTTCAGGTCCCTTTTCCCGATGGATACAAAAACGAAGACACCTCCTTTACGCTGTTTCTGAAGAGTTTAGAAACTCAACACGTGAAACCGGATGAAATCGCCGGGGTGATCACCGAATCATACCAGGGTGTAGGCCCGGATTTTCTCCCCGATGAGTATGCGCAGAAGCTCCAGCACTTCTGCAGGGCCCACGATATTGTCATGATTTTTGATGAGGTGCAAGCTGGGTTCGGGAGAACGGGCAAGATGTTTACCTTTGAGCACTACGATGTAAAGCCTGATCTTATCGTATGCGGAAAGGGAATATCCTCCTCCCTTCCTATATCGGCCGTTGTGGGGAGGAGAGAGATTATGGGTCTCTACGCACCCGGATCGATGACATCGACCCATTCGGCCAGCCCCCTTCCCGTCATCGCCGCGATTGAGAACCTGAGGATCCTTCAGAAAGAGAACCTCATCGAGAACGCCCAGAGATTGGGGGAAATCCTGATTCCTGAATTGGAGAGAATACGGGGTAAATATCCTGATGTTCTCGGGTGTGTTCACGGAAAAGGGCTGGTCGCAGGCATTCAGGTGGTCAAACCGGGAACCAAAGAGCCCGATTCCGATACCGCATTGAGAATCAATGAGAGATGTTTTCAAAAGGGCCTCCTCATGTTTGCCCCCGTGGGTATCGGCGGGGAATGCATCAAGATCGCCCCTCCCCTCACCATCCCAGAAGACGCGCTTCGAGAATCTATAGAGGTGCTCGAGGAAGCATGCGATGAGGTGCTGAGCGCATAGCTGGGATTAAACCCCTGCCTGCTAAAGCAGGTCGATTTCTACCCTGACTGAAAGTCAACTCTTCTGAACCGCAGAATATCGAACAAGGAATAATGAATGTCGAAGGTTTTGAACCTGGCGAATGGAAGAATAGAGTTCAAATACAGCCTACCTTCAGCTTCGAGTCGCCCGTGATCTCCTCTGGATCAGGAGAGACCAGACCAGGAAGAAGACCGTAAGAAGGACGAAGAACAGAGAAATGGGGCGTGTGAAAATCGGAAGGACTGAGCCTCTGCTCAGAATGAGGGTCTGGACCAGAGAGGTTTCAAGGAGAGGTCCCAGGATGTATCCCATAAGCAGAGGGGGCGCGGGAAAATCGAGCTTTTTCATGACATACCCGAGGATACCGAAGAAGATCATCACATAGACATCGAAAACACTACTGCTGCCCGTATAGGCTCCGGCCACACAGATCACGATCACCGCGGGGAACAGAAAAGCGCGACTCATCGAGAGAACCCGGCTAAAGAGTCTGAGCCCGAGGGAAGCGATAAAAAAGTGAAGGATATTGGCAACAATCAGTCCGATGAATACGGCATAGATGAGATCCCCTGATTTTACAAAAAGATCGGGACCCGGAATGAGTCCATGGACAAGAAAAACACCCAACATAATCGCCGTAATCGCATCCCCGGGAATCCCCAGGACTAAAAGGGGGATCAGGGTTCCACCGCAGACCGCATTGTTTCCCGTTTCCGCAGCGATCAACCCTTCGAGCGAGCCTTTGCCAAACCCTTCAGGGTGCTTGGAGGCATTCCGCGCTGCTCCGTAACATACAAAAGCGGAAATGGCTGATCCACTGCCGGGAAGCGCCCCAATGCCGAGGCCGATGAGGGTCGAACGGATAATTGTCTTAATATTGTCCTTAAACTCCTTCCACGTAACATGATTATCCTCATACCTCTGGGATACGGGGACGATCACGTCCCTCCTGTCGGAGACAGCCTTCGTTTCCATTTGAACCAGAAACTCAGAAACCGCAAAAAGGCCGATGAGAAAAGGGAGGAAGGGGATCCCCCCGATCAGGTTGAAAATCCCGAGGGTGAATCGAGAGGAGCCGGATATGGGATCTGACCCGATCGTATAGAAGAAAATGCCCAGAAGGCCGGCGACGATCCCTTTCACTTTGTTTTCCCCTGATATGACAGCAATGGTGGAGAGGGCAAAAAAGACCAAGGAGAATTTCTCCGTGGGACCAAATCTCAGCGCAATCAAAGCGATCTGCCCTGCGATGGTGATGAGAACCAGATCACTGATGAACTCTCCGATCACCGAACCATAGATGGCCGCCCGCATGGCTTTCCCCGATTTGCCCTGTCTGGCGAGGGGGTATCCATCGAGACAGGTGACGGCTGCTGCGGGTGCTCCCGGTGTATTGATGAGGATGGCTGAAATGGAACCGCCGTAGGTTCCTCCTTTATACACCCCGATGAGCAGGATGATGCCAGCCACGGGATGCATGTAGAAGGTCAGGGGAAGAAGGAGGGCCACCGTCATGGGGACGTTCAATCCCGGGATGGCCCCAATCGTGATTCCGATGAAAAGACCGACGGCGACAACCAAGAGGTTTTCCAGTGTAAAAAAGATCTGAACCGCCGGAACAAAGTATTCAAACAAGGATCAACCCTTTTCCTCAGAATAGGACGCCATGGGGAAGGGGAATGCGAAAAAGCTTTTCAAAAAAGAGCCATACCGCCACCGGGACAAGGGCCAAGCTCAATGCGATCTTGACGCTGCTCCGAGAGCCGAAGAGGTAGGCGAATATACCCATGAAAAGCGCGCTGGTCACAACAAAACCGAGGTGGGAAAAAAGGGAGGTGTACGCCAGGAGCAGACACCCAGAAAGAAGGACTCGAACCAATTCCATCCGAGCCAAGAGCCGTCGGGGCAGTACCATAGGGCTCAGAAAGGCCAGAACCATCATCCCTCCCCCCGCTGCGATAAGGGCTAGGGCAATCGCAGTCGGCAAAAAAGAAGGAGACATCTCTGTCTCCATTCCTGGTATCTTCTCCACCTCAAAGGGGATGAGAACAAGGACGCCCGCACCGATGAGGACAACAACACCCCCTTCAACCAGCGAACGTATTCTAGGTTTTCTCATTTCACAAAGCCCATCTTTTTCACAACCTCGGAATAACCTTCAAAGTCATTTTTCCACACAGCGGCGAATTCCTCTCCGTTCTTCGGATCGACACTCTCCCCGATTTTCTTCATGAGCGTGAGGAAATCCTTGTCTTCCATAACCTGTTTGAATACGGTCCGCAGCTTTTCGAGAACGGCCTCATCGAGACCCTTGGGGCCCGCCAAGCCCGTGAAAGGACTTGCGACCACATCGTATCCGAGCTCCCTGGCCGTGGGGGTGTCTGACAGGGAGGCATCCCGCTTCTCGCTGAATACCAAGAGGGCAAAGAGCTTTTTTGCATTCACATGGGAGATGATGGTGGCAACACTCGAGGTCATTGCCAAATCGACGTGCTCCCCAAGGGCAGCTTCGACAGCCTGAGCGTCATTTCCCACCGGAACATGCCTGAACTTGAGGCCTGCCTTGTCAGCCCATCTGAGGAATCCCAATTGGGGCGCCTTCAAGGCAACACAGGCATAGGTTACCTCTCCTGGATGACTCCTTGCGTATTCGACAAGCTCTTGAACATCCTTCCAGGGTTTATTCGGACTGGAGGCAATCGCCATGGTGCTGCTTCCAATCTGCCCAATCGGTGCAAAATCAAAGGGGCCGTAGGGAGACTTCTTGAAAATGGGCGGAAAGACATTGGTTCCCGGAGTGATTGCCAGTAAGGTGTACCCATCTGGCTTGGCCTTGGCAACATAATTCCCCCCGATGACGCTGCCGCCTCCGGCCTTGTTGATAACCACGACCGGTTGGCCAAGATACTTGGGCGCAATGCTGGCAAACATTCTGGCGTTGATATCTGTCCTCCCCCCTGCTGGCCAGGGAACAACAATCTGAACCGGCTTGGTGGGGTATTCAGTCGCTGCTCCCTGGGCTTCGGCTTTCCCCTGCTGGCCTCCCACAAAAACCATACCCAGAGAAAGCAAAAGGACGAATAGACGCGAGAAACCCTTTTTCATGCCCAATCTCCTTTCTTCGTCGAGATTCTTGCCCGATTTTGCGGTCAACTATAAGCCCAAGGAACCCACTTGTCAACCGGTTCCTTCGACTGATTCTTGATAGTGGCCTGGTTTGAGGAATATCCCCCCGGCGGTTTGGTAAAAGTCACGATCCAGGTGATAGAGTCCCCCCCTGGGGGTGATCCATCCCCCTCCCGATAGAGGATGATCCTCCAGGAGGTTGCCCCAATTCCTGTAGTTCTGGGCGCCATTCGATTCCAGAATTCCCATGGACAACCCCGGGAAAGGCGCCAGGTGAGAGGCGACATTCTTATTCCATTCAAGCAAAAGGGGGACACAAGCAGAGTCGGCCACAAAGCAAGGGACTGCCCGTTTAAAGGCGGCAGCCCCCATGGTCAGAGCCATGCTGAGTGTTTTCCCGGCGGGCTTTAGGGCAATCGCGCGGTAGCCGAGGTCGATCCTCTCGTTCACGTCCTCCACGGTGTGAAGGGATTCATCCGCAGCCACGGGGACGGGGAGATCTGATACGTCGACCTTGCTTTGATCACAAAAAGGCTCCTCCAACAGAGCAATCTGATTTAGCATGCCTATCCTGTCGGCATGATCGAGTAGCTTCTGGATGGTTTCCTTATCTGGGTACCGGCCGTTCGCATCCAAATAGTAGAGAGGCCTCCCCTTCTCGGTGTATGCGGTCGTTCTCTCCTTGAGGACCTGATGGATTTCAGAAAGCCTCTCCTTATCCTTTGAAAGCATCTCCTCGGGACTTCCTGACTGGCCGATCTTGATCTTGAAGAAGAAGTATCCCTCCTCAACCAGCCTCGTTATCTCTTCCAAGGGAAAATTGTAGGTTATCAGGGGGAGGTGGGCCAGTCTCTGCTGTCGGAAGGCAAAAGCGGTTTGATACTGCGGGGGGATCAGATCCTGAAAGGTGCCAAGGTCATTCTCCAGGGCGTAGAGCTTCCATAGGGCTGTGTCCAGGGAGACAAGGGAATTGAGAGTGAATGTTTTCCGTAGATTCCTTCTGCCCGTGACCTTTCTTCCAAAGGCGTGGAGTTTCTCAACAAGGGATTCCATCACTTCGATGGGGGTTGAAAAGGAGCTTCCCTTTACAAGCTGGGCAGCCCGTTCGGCGAGAGCTGCCATAATAATGTTGCCACCGACCTCTGAGTAAGCGTGAAACACAGAGGGATCTGACCAGAGAACCGCCAAGCCACCGAGCCCTGTGGCCTGAATGCCCCTGATTGTCTCAAGGGAGGTGACCGTTATCCACTTTTCTGTGAAAAAGCCCCCTTTGAAATGGAAGGGACGAATGAGGGGCTCCCTCTCAATATTGAAGCGATATCCCGTGATCCCTATCTCTTCCATTTAACCCACCCAGATGGGACTGGTCCAGGCCAGGTGACCATTGTGGGCCTTGACGCAGATATAGTACCAGTCAGCCCTTCCCTCCGCCTGAGCCTCATCTTTCCACTGGGCCCTGGCTGAAGACTCTTCAGGAAAAACAAGGCGATGAATGATGAGGCTTTCACTGGTGAAGACGCCTGTGAAGGTGACCAGGTTGTCCTCAATGAGATCCCTGAGAGGAACCTCGACCTTCTTTTGGCGAGGCTGATTGAGGTCGACGATCAATCTGGCATCTGGATTGGCTTCCACATCGAGAATCACCGATTTAGTCGGGTCTTCGGCGTAGCAGCCATCCCGTGAGGTGAAGGATTCAAGATGAAGACGCCTCTCCGAAAGAAACCGGAGGCCGTCCCGGAGATTTTCATCGTAGGGGCCTGACTGGAAGCAGCCTGTTGCTCCCAGAAATCGGCCACCCTCAATGGCCATGTCCACGTCCCAGGAACAGATCCTCCCCAACGCAAGCACCGCCCAGGGACCCCACCCGTACTGAATGCGGCATCTGACCCGGTTGGGAAGGTCGCGTTGCGATTTCCCATGTTCCTCGGGAAAATGCCTCCCAATCACGCGGCCATTTCGGAGCAGCTCGATGACCTCTATCGAATCCTGCCCTTCAACTTCAACATCGATCTGGCGTTCAGGGGTCGCGTCGATTTCGGAGCCCATGGGATGCCCGTTGAGGGTGAAGTCAACCGAGATCCTGTCCCCTGTCGCTGCGATGGTGCGTCGCTTTCGAATGGCTTCAAAAATGGCCGGGGGGGTTAAGGTCTCGGCCCACACCCCGACGACCCCTTCCCCGTAACCCCCTGGAAAGCCCAGGTGGTCATCCGTGGAAGCAACAAAACCGAACCGTCGTCCCCTGGCGAGCTGGACATGGATCGTGTTTGCCGTGGACCGCCCTCCGATGCTGTGACGGATCATCGGATAGGGAGAGCGGTCTGAAACCGTGCATCCATGCTCGGAGAAAATCTCTGCCACAGGGGTCACATCAGGTCTAAAGTAGCTCCAGTTTATTCCCCGCCAGCCCGTTTTATAGGCAACGTGATGAGGAATGGCCAAAGCACCCTTTTCTCCTGCAAAATCCAAGAGTTTGTTCACATGGTCAGGAAGATAGAGGTCTGGCTGATCTTCTGGAAAAATGACGCAGTAATCGCCGAACTGACTGGAGTGCCACTCATATCCGAGGAAAGCGACAAATGATTCACTGTTCGCCTCTCTCATGAGTCGACGGGTTTTCGGCCAGTGCTTGGTATGGGCCTCAAAACCACGAACCCACTTGAGATGGCGATCACCTGGCATCTTGGGCATATCATGCCATGACGCATGGCCGGTAAACGCGAAGAAATCGAGATGCCTTCGCGCAATGTCAATAGAGCGCTCAAGGGAGCCCTTGGCATAGCCAACCGCATTGTGGTTGTGAATGTCTCCCCAAAAGAGTCTATGGTTTTCGCCGAGCTTTTTTTGTTTCTTCTGAGGTGAAACCATATGGAACCAATCCTCCTCTGTGGTTGAGTGGCTTTATGCCAGATCCGGTTGAAGACAAGAACATTGGGAGACAGCGCTACAGCCCTGCATACTCACCCTTTGCCACTTTCTCTCTGATTTCAATAAACTTCCTGTCTCTCTCCTCATCAGATGGATGCCTCCCTCCTCCAAATGAACGAACACGGCTATGAGAGAGAAGATGGGTCACGATCTTTTTTGCAAGTTCCTCCTGGAGGTCGTGGAACTCAGGGTCATCAAAGTGGTTATTCACTTCGAGGGGTTCCTCCTTCAGATCGTAGAGTTCACCCGTCCCATCATCACACAAAACGAGCTTGTGATCCTCTGTTCTCACCATGGCGCTTCCCAGAAGCTCACTGTGGGCCTCTTCTTTGATCGTTCCCTCTGGATCGCGGATCAGGGGCGTTATGTCCTTCCCCTGAGCGTGATCGGGAATCGGTATTCCCGCCAGGGAGAGGAAAGTCGCATGGAGATCGATCCAATCGACGAATGAGGAGCACCGCCGGCCCGCCGGAACCCCTGGGCCGCTCATAATCAGAGGAACCATGAGGGCACCCTCGTAATAGGTCGATTTGAAGGGGAGCCCGTGGTCCCCCAGGTGATCGCCGTGGTCCGACGAAAAGACGGTTAGGGTTGAATCGAGGAGCCCCTTCAGTTCAAGGGCCTTGAGGATTTTTTCCACCTGTCGATCGACAAGGGTCACCGTGGCCAGATAGTACTCCCGCATCAGCCGGATCTGTTCCCTTGACAGGGTTGAGTAATCGGTCAGGTAGAGGGGATTGTCCCTGAAGAAGGGAATAAGGCTCCTCTGGTAGGGGGGTTTACCGGCCAGTTCCTTCGACGTTCCGATCGGTTCAGGGATGGGGGCATCTCCATAGCGGGTCGCCAGATTGGCTGGCGGATCGTAGGGATCGTGGGGACTGTTGAAGGATATCCAGGCAAAGAACGGTTCTTCTGCATGATTGCGAATCCACTCAACCCCTTCATCCCCGATGAAGGCATCGACATGGAGCTCCTCGGGTAAGGGGCTGATAATGGCCCCCAGATTCTTCCTGTACCCCGGGACGAGGGCTGGGTGATCCCGTCGATACCCCTTCTGTTCAAGGAAGCGCGTCCAGTGATCCCTTCGAAAGATGTGGCGTTTATCCTCGGCAATGACTCTGTACTGGAATCCCTCCGAGTTATCCCAGGGGTGGAAGTGCATTTTCCCGACGGCTGCGGTGTGCCAGCCTGCCTGGTTGAACAGTCGTGCAATCGTTGGTGAATCCGGCCGGATCCACCGGAAGTTATCCGGGACCCCGTGGACATGAGGGTATTGACCCATCATAAAGGACGCTCGCACGGGTTGACAGACAGGGGAAGCCGAAGTGCAGCGGTCAAAGACAATGCCTTCTCTGGCCAGTCTGTCGAGGGCGGGCGTTTCCATGAAATCCATTCCGTAGCAGGGAAGGGAATCCTGTCTCTGCTGGTCCGTTGTGATAAAGAGGATGTTTCTGATTCTACTCATAGAACCTCTACCAGGATTCATCGGGTCAGGCCAACGAAAAAAGGGGCTGAGCTTCACACATAATATAGATTGCCCCGGGATCTTGCAACCGTTTTGAGCAAGAGCCTGGCGCTTCCTTCGTATGGGAAGGAATGCACACCCGGCCCCACCTTGACAAGATCTCCCGCCCCTTCATAGGAGAGGGACAACGGGTCTGGAGTGAGCCTCTTCGGACCCTTGACATCTTCACCCGCGCCCTGGGTATAATCCTCGTGTTATTTACTTGACACACTGATCCCCTTCAGCTATAAAAGGAGGGGCCACCTTGATCTCCCCTTCACCCGTTTGCAACGGCGTGGTTCTCGAAAAGGACGAGATAGAACCAAATGGGCTAGCCGCGGGGGGTTCCCGCAAATATATGCATAAGGAGGTATGTCCCATGAAAGAGAGGCTTTTTCTGGTTGTCTTTTTGGTTATGGTCTTTGTTCCCTTTGGGTTCTCCCTGGCCGCCGAGGGTCCCATAAAGGTCGGTATGTATGCGGACCTCAGTGCAGGCACGGCCCAATGGGGAACCGATGCGGTCAAAGGTGCCAAGCTGCTGGTGAAAGATGTGAACGCCGGCGGCGGTATCATGGGCCGGCAGGTCGATCTCATCATCTACGATTGCAAGGTGAGCCCCACCGAGGCGGTGAAGGCCTACACCCGGCTGGTCAATGAAGACCGGGTAGCCGGGGTATATGGCTCTCTGATCTCAAACACCGGATTGGGCGTCTCTCCTGTGGCAGAGCAGATGAAGGTGCCTGTCGTTGCAAGGTGCATGGATGAGAGGGTAACGACTCCGGACTTCAAGCCAGAAGACCCGGAGAACCCGGGTCGGGTGAACCCCTATTTCTTCCTGCTCCAGCCGTCGGCTTTCCAGCAATCCTATATGATTGCGGGATATGCGATCGATGAGCTTGGCATGGACACCTTTGCCATGCTTTACACGCCTTCCAACGCCTATTCGTACATGCTGGCAAAAGGCTTTGAATACTACGTCAAAAAGCGGGGAAAGAAAATCGTCGGGGATTTCGAATTCCAGGCAGGAGACCTCGATTACAAGGCCCAATTGACAAAGATGAAAGACCTGAAGCCCGATGGTCTCTACATCTGCAACTACGTTCCCCAGAATGCGAACGCTGTCAAACAGGCCAGAGAGCTCGGCCTCACAACAACCTTTCTCGGAAACAACTCGTGGTTCAAGCCGATGGACAAGGTGGCCGGTCCTGCAGCAGATGGCGGCTATTTCCCCCTCAATATCTCTTGGGATGACCCCACCCTCCAGTGGTTCATCGAGAAGTATGAAAAAGAATACGGTGAGAAGCCACGACTCCACTCCTTTTCGGGTTGGGACGACGTGGGGTTCATTCTTGAAGCGATCAAGAAGGCAGAGTCCACCGATCCCAAGAAGGTCCGCGACGCAATGGAAGCCACCACCCAATTTGAGGGAATCATCGGGACCATTAACATCGATCCCAAAACCCACCGTCCCGTGGGGTTGAAGATGTCTATACTCAAGTTTGAAGGAGACCAGATCAAGACGGTTGAGCTCAAGTACTACCCGAAAGACATTTGACGCGCCGATTGAAAAAAGGCGTGGTTGGACGGCCCGTCTACCGCGCCTTTTTTGCTCACCTCACGAGCCGCTAAACGATTCGGAGCCAAAGGACGGGGCTCCTCTAAAGGAGGGGTTTTGACTGCCAAGGCGGCGCGGGCAGGCGAGGAGAACAGGGCAAAGAGCGTGCCTCTCCCCCGTCGATCGCCAGAGGTCAGGATGTCGGGGAGGGCAATGGCATGGATCTCAATCTTTTGGTGCAACAGCTGATCAATGGCATCTCTCTCGGCGGGGTATACGCTCTTGAGGCCGTGGGATTTGCTCTCATCTTTAATATTCTCAAATTCTCCAATTTCTCTCATAGCGCCGTCGTTGCCATCTCCGCCTATTTCGGTTTTTTCATTTCCCGCCACGTTTACACGAACTTTATTGTTACCCTGATCCTGACCACCCTTGCCGGTGGGATCGTCGGCGTTCTTATTGAGAAGCTCGTCTTTCGCCCCATCCGTCTGAAGGGAGCTCCCCTGACGCTTTTTCTCGTCAATTCGATAACGGTGGCAATGCTCGTTCAGCAGTTCTTTGCTGCCACCTGGGGAGATGACTATTACCCCTACCCCGTGTTCATGAAAAAGACAGCCTTCAACATCGGGAACCTCACCGTATCGAAGACCTACACGTTGATGCTTGTGATCTCTGCAATCGTTTTATTGCTTCTCACCTATATTTTGAAGCGAACAAAGGTTGGTATTGCCCTGCGGGCGGCCTCCACGGATATTCGAACCCCCAGCTTGATGGGGATCAATATCGATTTCGTCATTTCCTCAGCCTTTTTTCTCGCCGGGGTTCTGGGCGGCATTACCGGGTACCTCTTGGGGATGACCTACACCGTCGATCCATTTATTGGCAGTATGGTTCTCAAAGGCATCATCGCCGCGATCATCGGTGGCATCGGGAGCCTGGGGGGAGGCGTCATCGCGGGCCTCCTACTCGGGGGGATGGAGAATCTGTTGATTGCAGAGATCGGATCATCCCTAACCCCGATTGTCATTTATTCGGGCATTTTTGTCTTACTCCTGGTGCGGCCTGAGGGGATTGCGGGCAAACGCTATGTCATTAAAGCGTGATGGAGCATACGATTAGGAGAGGTATCCAATGGCCTTCTATCTGAAGGTTCTCGAGATCACCTGTCTGTACACGATACTGGTGCTTGGTGTCTACCTGATGACGGCCCTCACGGGTCTCTTCTCACTTGGGCAGGGGGGGTTTGTTTCCATCGGCGCCTATACGGCGGCAATCGCTTACCTCCGGTTCCATCTCCCCTTTCCCCTTGCCCTTCTCCTGGCCGTTCTCATGGGGGCGATTGTCGGTTTCCTCATTGGGATTCCCACGCTCCGTCTCCACAGGGATTATTTTCTTTTGGTGACCTTTGGCTTTGGCGAAATGGTCCGGGCGGCCCTGCTCCACCTTGCCCAGCTCACGGGGGGGGCCCTTGGCATTGCGGGTATACCGAGACTCGCGGGCCTTCCAATGATCGTGATTTCGATAGTTTGCATAACTTTTCTCATCGCCAACTTGAAGCGATCTCGGTTCGGAAGGGAGTGTATTGCCATTCGTGACGATGAACTTGCTGCCGGTTTGATGGGGATAAACGTCTATGTGCATAAGCTAAAGGTATTCGTCCTCAGTTCTGCGATTACGGCTTACGGCGGCGCCGTTTATGCCTTCGTCATCATGTTCATTGAGCCCAATCTCTTCAATTGGCTGGAATCGGCTAAACTGATCGTCATCACCTTTGTGGGCGGGGTAAACAGCATCACGGGGGCCATCGTCACCTCTGTGGTTTACTATTCTTTTGGCGAGTTTTTCCGATTCGTGGACGTCTGGAGAGACGTGCTTCTCGCCCTCGCCGTTCTTCTCGTCACGATTTTCCGACCCGGAGGAATCTTCGGAGCCTGGGAACTCACCCCAGGGAATCTTTTCCGTTGGCGGAAGGGAAGGCATCGGTCGTGGAAGTCTTGAGGACGGTCGATTTATGCAAGAATTTCGGAGGGGTTTCCGCTGTTGTCAACTTTTCCATGCGCCAGATGGAAAACGAGGTAACCGGAATCATTGGCCCCAATGGCGCGGGAAAGACAACCGTATTTAACCTCATAACCGGACTCTACCCCATTGATTCGGGAGAAATCTGGTTCTACGGCGCCGACATCACCGGGATTCCCCCCCACAGGATAACCGACCTGGGAATTACCCGGACTTTTCAGAACATCAGACTGTTCAAGAATCTGAGCGTTCTAGACAATCTCAAAGTCGCCTATGGGATGAAAGTCCGCTACACGATCTGGGAGGAGATGTTCCGATTTCCCACGGTGAGGAGAGAAGAGAGGGAAGTCGAGGAGATTGCCTTGACCTATCTCGCCTATCTTGGGCTAGAGAAATACGCTGACTACGAACCGTACAACCTCCCCTACGGGCTCCAGAGGAGACTTGAGCTTGCCAGGGCCCTGATGTCGAATCCCAGGCTCCTTCTCCTCGATGAGCCGGCAGCGGGCCTTAACCCCAGGGAGATCCATGAACTCATTAACACGATACGGAGAATCCAGGAGGAGAAGAGGCTTTCGATTATTGTTGTCGAGCATCATATGGAATTGGTGATGAATGTCTGCAAGACCATCCATGTGCTGGATTTTGGAGAGAAAATCGCCGAAGGGAAACCCGAGGAGATCAAGCGGAACAACCAGGTCCTTCAAGCCTACCTTGGAGAAGAGGTGTAGGGAGAGATGATCGAGGTTAAAGACCTGACCGTTCGGTACGGGGGGGTAACTGCCCTTGACACGGTCTCCCTGATGATCCCTGACGGGGATGTGGTGAGCATCGTCGGTGCCAATGGGGCCGGAAAATCGACAACAATAAATGCCATCAGCGGGATGGTGAAAACTGCAAGGGGAGAAATACGTCTCGATGGCGAGCCCCTCAACCGTCCCCCCCATGAGATTGTCAAGAAGGGGATCGTCCAGGTTCCTGAGGGAAGGAAGATCTTCTCTTCCATAACGGTCAAGGAAAACCTCATCCTTGGCGCCTACATGATCAGCGAAAAGAAAAGGCTTGACAGCAACATGAGAAAGGTCTTTGAGCAGTTTGGGGTTCTCGAAAAAAGACAGAATCAGCCGGGGGGAACCCTCTCAGGTGGAGAGCAACAGATGCTCGCCATTGCCCGGGCCCTCATGTCTGATCCCAAGGTTCTTCTTCTTGACGAGCCGTCATTGGGGTTGGCTCCTATGCTGGTTCTCGATATTTTCAGAATGATCGAAGATCTCAATCGCCAAGGGCTCACCATCCTCCTGGTAGAGCAAAATGCCAAAAAAGCACTGTCCATCGCCAACTACGCCTATGTCCTCGAAACGGGGAGGGTTGTCTCTGAGGGTGAGGGAACAAGGATTGTCGAAGATCCGATTGTCAAAAAGGCCTATCTCGGCGTGGAGGAGTAAGGGATGCTGACGGATTCCGAGATCGAAAGGATCGACAGGGCTGCACACGATCTCCTCGAGAACCCCGGTGTGAAAATCGAGGATGAAGGGGTCGTTGAGAAACTCCTTGGCTGTGGAGCAAAGCCCGGTGCGGGAAGCATGATCGTCAGGTTCCCTTCGGAAATGGTGTCCGAATACCTGGCCCTGGCTCCAGAAAGGTTTTCCCTTGCCGACAGGGCCGACAGGATCTGGGAGGTCTCCCCGGAAACCCCGTCCCGCTTCTGGACCGGTGCTGCCCTCTTCTACCTCGACCAGCATGGCTTCAGACGTATCCATAGAAAAGACCTGGCGGACTTCGCCCGGGTTGTGGAGACCCTCTCTCAGGTTGACACGATCGTGGGAACAAGCACAGAGGATACGCCTCCCAGACATCGTGACTTCGTGGGGTTTCGCATCATGGCGGCCCATACGCGGAAGCACTTGAGGTCCCTCTCCTTCACGCCAAAAGGCGGAGAAGCCTTAATCGAAATGGCTCAGGCATTGACAGGGGGGAGGCGTCTAAAGGAAAATCCCATTTTTAGTGTGGGCTTTACTGCCCACGGCCCGCTCCGGTGGACATCCCTTGCCCTGGGAGTCTTCAAAGCAACCTCAGGACACGGCGTGCCCTGCACGGTGAATGGCGAGCCCATGGCGGGTGCCTCGGCACCCGTTACCCTGGCAGGAACCGTTGTCGTTGGAACCGCAGAGATTTTGAGTGGGATCGTGGTCAATCAGGTTCTTGAACCGGGAAGGCCCTGTTTCTTCAACCTCGGGTTTGCCCACGTCATGGACATGCGGTCGGCATTCCCTGTCACAGGGGGACCGGAAAATGCGCTTCTTGCCGTGGCCGGTGCGGATCTTGCGCGATACTATCGGATTCCCTCTGTCTCGTGGATGTGCACCGACTCCCTTTACTATGATGCCCAGAACTCCCTTGAAAAGACGCTCGCAGCGCTGACACACGCCCAGGCCCGAGTCAGTGTCGTCTGGGGCGTCGGCTCCATGGAGTCTGAAAAGTCCATTTCCCCTGTGCAGGCAGTGATAGACAATGAAATCGTCGGAATGGTCAAAAGATATCTGGACGGTTTCCCTGTGGATCGTGAATCGATCGCCCTTGACGTGATCCGGAAGACCGGGATAACAGGAGAGTTCCTGAGTTCAGAACACACCCTGACCCACTTCCGGGGAACCCAATTTCAACCTGAGGTTCTCGTCCGGATGGAGAGGTCCGCAGCAGGAGAAGATGACAATCTCACCCGAAGGGCGGAAGAGGCCGTGAGCCGTGTTCTTTCTTGCCCCAAAGAAAAAATCCTCGATGAAGCCGTGGAAAAGGAACTTCTCAAGATCGAGAAAAAGTATGCCCAGTGAAACGAGAGAAGGAGCAGATCCATGAAAGACGGGTTATACGATTTGCCCATAAGGATTGGCCAGGTCGAACTGAAGAATCCTTTTGTCGTGGCGTCAGGGCCGACAGCGAAGCGGGTGGATCAGCTGGAACTGGCAGAGCAGTCAGGTTGGGCAGGGGCTTCGATTAAGCAGACCTTCAACCCCGTTCCCTACATCAATTACGAACCCCGTTATCGCTGGCTGAGAAAGGAGAAACTCCACACGTTCACAGCGGAATACCGCCTCAGTCTGGAAGAGGGGTTGCGCCTGGTGGATGCTGGGAGGAAGAAATGCAGAGAACTGGTGATTATGGCAAACTATTCCTATGTAGCCCCTGACCTTGAGGGCTGGCAGGAAGCGGCACGTCAATTCGAAGGGGCCGGGGCTCAGATGCTGGAGTTGAATTTCTGCTGTCCTAACATGTCCTTCAACGTGGATGTCTCGTCTCCTGGGAGCAGAGAGGGCCGTCCCTCATCCGGGGCCAGCATGGGTCAGGACGAAAACGCCGTGCGACAGGTGATTGAAAAAACACGCCAGGTAACCGATCTTCCCATCATTGCCAAGATCACCCCTGAGGGGGGCCGCATCGGCGAAGTCTCCAGGGTAGCCTATGAGGCAGGAGCGACCGCCGTCTGCAGCGTGGCCAATCGGTTGGGAGTCCCCCCCATTGATGTCTGGAATTACAGGAATTCGATCTACAATCTGCAAGGCGAGAATACCATGGGCTGTCTATCGGGTCCGTGGATCAAGCCTCTGGCCCTGCGCGACGTTCTTGAAATCCGGCGGCTCGTGGGATCGGGACCCGCCATTATCGGCACGGGAGGCATCGCCTCTTGGGAGGATGCCGTGGAGATGATGATGTGTGGAGCAGACTCGATTGGCGTCTGCACGCAGACCATGCTCTCCGGGTTCACCTTCCTCGAGAAATGGATGAAATCCTTGAAGGATTACATGAAAAAGATGGGCTTCCAGCAGGCCAGGGATTTCCGTGATCTCTTGCTGGATGAGATCAAACCGGCATCTGACCTCACAGTCTGGGCGGGTTACGCGCAGGTGGACCCGGAGAGATGTTCCTCGTGTGGCCTCTGTGTTGACATTGGACATTGCAACGCGATCGTGATGACCGAGAGCGGCGCGTCGATCGATTCTGAATTGTGCAAGGGCTGTTCGACGTGCATCGATATCTGTGCCAAGAAGGCGATCACCGTGGTAGAGGACCGTTGAGCGTTTTCGTACAGGGTTCTGGCAGGCCCAGCATCTCCGCTGAAGAGAATGGCAATACGAACCGAAATCGTCTCCCTTTGGGCATATGCGCTAACCTGAGCGACAAACGTAATTTTATTGGGTGGTTGGGATAGTTTTGTTCCTTTTCATGACGTGCACAATATCGAATATCGAATCACGCCAGAGGCGTGATCGAAGGAGAGTAGAATCTTTGATCTTAAAGAGCGCCTGTGTGACAAGCGTAAAAACCGCTAAACAAAAGGACAAGAAAACCTCATGATTCGAAATTCCTTGTTCGATATTCGATATTCAATACGCTTCTAAATTGAATTAACTTCTTAGGTTAGCGCTTATGTCCCTTTGGGGCACGGCCCCTGAGGTAGGGCTGTCTAAAATTCATTGATGGGAGAGGGAACATGGAAAAAGTACGGGTCGGAGTTCTGGGATCTCGCTTTGTCGCACACCTCCACCTTTCCAATTGCAGGAACCTGAGGGGACACAAAATGGAGGTTGTTGCCGTGGCGGCGAGAACAGAGGAAAGTGCTGCCAGATTCGCAAAGGCCTTCGACATCCCCAGCATTTACACGGATTATCGGAAACTCGTTGAAAGCCCGGATGTGGACCTGGTTGACGTCTGTCTCCCTACGGATCTGCACAAAGAGGCGGTCATCGCGGCGGCAGAAGCGGGCAAACACGTGATTTGCGAAAAACCCCTGACAGGGTATTTTGGGAAGGATCTCGATGAGGAGCGAGTCGGTGACACGGTCTCACGAGAGACGATGCTTCAGGAAGCCATGAAAAACTGTCAGGAGATCAGAAGCGCTGTTGAACGGAATGGCGTCAGATTCTGCTATGCCGAGGATTGGGTCTATGCCCCTCCCTTTGCCAAACTCAAGAGGATGGTTGAGGTCAGCGGGGGCGTTGTCATGGACATGCGCGCAGAAGAGAGCCATTCTGGCTCCCATGCCCAATACTCCAAGAAGTGGAAGACCTCAGGGGGCGGTTCCCTCGCTCGCCTCGGGTCCCACCCGATTGGAGCCGTCCTGCACCTGAAGCACTTCGAAGGCCAGGTCAGGGACGGGAAACCGATCCGGGCGCGGAGTGTGGTTGCCGAAGTTGGACGCCATACGCAGACCCCTCCTTACCAGGAAATGCCGAAAAAGTGGATGGTTTCGGATTGGCAGGACGTGGAGGACTGGAGCATTCTGATCATCGAGTTCGAGGATTCGACGCATGGTGTAGTGATGGCAACAGACGGAATGTTGGGAGGGACGCGCAATGCCATGGAGGTCTATCTCTCCAATGCCGTGGTTCGGGCGAATATGACGCCAAACAACGCGGTTGAGGTTTATGCTCCCGATCCGGGGGTATTTGGCGATGAATACCTCGTAGAGAAGCTTGAAACCAAGGCGGGATGGAATTTTCCCAGTCCTGACGAAGACTGGGAAAGGGGATACCCCCAGGAGCTCGAAGATTTTGTCGAGGCAATCCTCAACGATCGGGAGCCCCTCTCGGGTTTGGATCTGGCCGAAGACGTCGTGAACGTCATCTACTCCGGTTATCTCTCAGCAGAAAAAGGCAAACGGATTTCCCTCATGGGATAAGTAGACCGCCGGGAGAGGCTCTCTCCCAGATCCCCTTTCTGGGTCGAAAAAAAGCTTGACAAAAGCCTCAACCGTTGTTAGAATGCGGCCGCTTATGCTGAGAAGCGTCGCGGCTGAAATGGGCCGGGGCAGAAACCGAATGTGTGGTTTGTGCCAGTTAGAGGACTCAAGCTTTCCTGGCCTTTGAACCATGGCACCAGAAAACCTCAAGGGGGCAAGGATGCTTTGAATGCTTTTGAAATAATTCAACGAGGAGGGAAGCTATGAGGAAGTCTGTGAGTATTCTGTTGGTGTTCGGATTCCTTTTCTGGGCAAGTAGTTCTGTATTCGCTGCAGGTAATAAGGAAGAAGTGAAAATAGGACTTCTTATCCCTGTAACCCAAATGGCGTCCATATTCGGTGATTCCATGTTGAATGGCGCCAAAGCGGCCATAGAAGAGTATAACAACTCAGATGGCAAGTTCCTCATCAAGTACTATGTTGAAGATACGGCCACGAATCCTGAAGTGGGCACTCAGAAAGCAGTCAAGTTAATCGATCAGGTAAAAGTGGATGCCATCATTGGGACACTTTTTACCTCGGTGAGACAAGCTGTTTTCAATGTAACTGTAAAGAAGAAGATGATCTACATGAATCCAACCTACGATCCAGGGGGTATCTGTGATAGATACTACTTTAGTACAGGAGCGGTGATTAACCAACAGTTTGGTGAGTATATCCCATGGATCATTAAAAACTTTGGAGAGAAATTCTATCTTTTGGGGTCAGACTACGCGTGGCCGCGTGAATCATTTGCTTTGGCCAAGAAAATCATCGATGCTGAGGGCGGGAAAATCGTCGGAGAGGAATATGTGGGTTTCGGCATCCCTGATTTCAGTGATGTCATACGGAGAATAGCCGCGGCCAAACCGAATGCGTTAATCCCCCTGGTTGCAGGTACAGATGGGGTGACGTTCACGAAGCAGTATGTTGACTTCGGATTGAAGGATCGGATCAGGATTTTTTCATCGGGCTTTACCGAACTCAGTACCATTGGTATGACTCCTGAGACATCCGACGGCATTTATGCCTTCGCCGATTATTTCATGACAGTTGAAACAGCTGAAAACAACAAATTCCTCGAAAACTACAGAAAAGCAGCTGGAAAGGATGATCTCGTCGACCTTTTTGGGGTCAATATGTACAACAACATTCATCTCTATACCCAGGCCCTTGAAAAAGCGGGTACAAAGGAAAAGGAGGCCGTCGTTAATGCCCTCAAAGGAATGAGATTTAAGTCCCCAGCCGGTGAAATATTCCTGGATCCCAAAAACCATTACGCACACCTTCGTTCCTTTATCGGCGTTTGCAAGAAAGAGATTTGGCCCATGTTTGAGATTGTTGAGGATTTTGGCATTATTCCGCCGGAACCCGGTTGCACAAACCCATGATCGGCGGTTTTCGTAGAATTTGGCTTATGGCTGCTCTGATGATTCTCCCGAGGCATTCTGAACAGCTAGAGCCAAACGACATCTACCGTTTCCAAGGGTCACTGTAATACTTTGAAACACTGTGCCCTGTCTTAGAAGGGCAACTGTCATACAATCTCCCTCGTGGCCCTTGGTTTCATTTCTAAGGGCGGTCAAGTTGGTTGCAACGCCAGCGTCGCAGACCCGTGTCTCTCCATGCCACCATGCTGCTCCAGTCTGTCGGAACCTCACTCGCCTTGGCGCGGGGAGCTTCACTTTCTTATCTCAGACCCAATCAGGGAACAGCCACCTCCCCCCACTCCAAGAAGAGCGTCTCGGACATCACCAGGAATTGGTTTAGAACAACGACACCACCCCATTCCGAATAGAGGGAAACAGATTCCATGGACGAGTTCACAATCATTCAGTTTATGAACGCGATTTCTAATTCTATGATTCTTATATTGGGGGCCATTGGACTTTCAATAATCTTTGGGTTAATGGGCGTTATTAATATGGCTCATGGCGAACTCTTTATGTTGGGTGCATACAGTGCAATTATGATTCAGAAGCTGGGAGCGAGCCTTTGGGTGGCAATTCTGGTTTCTCCTATTTTTGTTGGAATAATCGGATTGGGTCTTGAGGTTTCTATTATCAAAAGGTTCTATACCCGTCCATTTGTAACCCTGGTGGCAACCTGGGGCGTAAGCATCGTTATTCGACAGTTAGTCAAAATGATCTTTGGAGCTGGGCATCAGATCATTCGAAATCCACTGAGCGGGAGTTTGCCCATATTTGGAATCGCATATCCAAAATATCGGATCCTGTTAATGGCAATTACGGGCATTATTCTCGTCGCCCTTTTTATTCTCTTTCAGAGGACCACCTTCGGACTGAAATGCCGAGCGATTATTCAGAACAGGGAGATGTCTTCCGCCTTGGGAATAAACGTCACGAGTGTTGATCGGTGGACGTTCTCTATCGGTGCTGCTCTGGCTGGTATCGCAGGAGCCATCATGACGCCAATTATTACGATAAACCCCGATATGGGCCTGCCATTTTTGTCTCAGTCCTTCCTCGTTGTCATACTGGGTGGTGTGGGAAGCCTGTTCGGCTTAATTGGGGGTGCCCTTTTGGTGAGTTGCTGTCGCTTTTTTCTGTCCTTTTTCTTCAGATTAACAACGGCACAGATTTTTGTTTTTGTGATGGCGATTATTTTAATTCGGATTAGACCTCAAGGATTGTTTGGGAAGAAGATTGCCTAAGATCGCTTTGGAATTTGAATTACGATGAACAGAATAAGAAACATCAGTATAGAATCGAAGACTTTTCTAGGTATACTCGTTCTCCTGCTACTCTTACCTCCATTCTCAAGTGCCTATCAAATAAGAATACTTTCGAAATTTGTCTTGTTTGCGATTTTTGCCATGAGTCTGGATTTGATATGGGGCTATGCGGGAATCGTTAGTTTTGGACACGCGGCTTATTTTGGTCTCGGTGCTTACAGTCTAGCCTTGATGCTCTCCCGGTATTCGCCAGGCAATACTCTACTCGCAATAACAGCCTCAATAGCTTTTCCTGTTATTCTTGGCCTTTTCATGAGCTTTTTCCTGATATACGGGCAAGTCAGTGGTGTCTATTTTGCCATAATTACGCTAGTCGTTTCCCTAACCCTCGAACTATTGTGCATCGCATGGTACTCACTGACGAAAGGTTTGACCGGGTTCACACCCGTTCCCTCATTATCTATTCTTTCCTTGAGGTTTGATGCTGACACTACAGAAAGTCTAATAAGATATTACTATCTTATAATTCTCGTAGCCGCAGTCACGTATTTCATTTTATACTTCATTTCAAAATCGAGATATGGGCTTTTACTTCAAGCGATAAAAGACGATCCGAAAAGGGCACGGTTTTTGGGGCACAACATTGCAGGTGCCAAGACCATAGCCTTTTTGGTATCCGCTGGAATTGCGGGTTTGGCCGGCGGACTCTATGCTCCCCTGGAAGATTTCATTTCGCCCCAACTACTTGGTTTGGTTTATTCTACACAGGTTATCATTTGGGTAGCGGTTGGGGGCAGGAACACGCTGGTCGGACCATTCATTGGAACGATTATTCTCGTTTATCTGGAAACGATTTTTAGTGGCATAATTGTAGAAGCATGGTATCTAATCATTGGCATAATTTTGGTGGTTGTTGTGCTCTTCTGGCCGGATGGCTTGATGGGCATTATTTCAAAAAGAGTCAGGAATTAGACGATGGTAGGCGGTAATCATACCATACTTGATGTCAAGGATGTAATTCGACGATTTGGTGGTTTTACTGTTATTAATAACATCAGTATTAGCATCAAGAAGGGTGAAATGAGATGTATCATTGGACCCAACGGCGCTGGAAAGACAACCTTATTTAACTTGATCACCGGTGATCTTAAGCCTAATTCTGGGAGAATATATTTCAAAGGTGAGGATATCACAAAGCTTCCACCGGAAAAGATCTGTCGGGCGGGGATAACTCGAAAATTTCAAACCCCGACCTTATTTAATAATCTCAAGGTGATAGAGAATGTCCTGATAGCCGGATATGGCAAGAATAGAATGCCTCAGTTGTTTTTCAAGAAGGTGAAGGGTGAAGACAAGGACCAAACGCTTGCCATTCTCAAAATAGTCAATTTGGAAATGAAAAAGGATGTTCTGGCGTCCGATCTTTCTCATGGGGAAAAGCAGTGGCTCGAAATTGGCATGCTTCTCCGAAATGGCCCTGATCTATTACTCCTTGATGAACCGACCGCAGGCATGACGTGGCAGGAGACTCTGGAAACGGCCCATTTGATCAAGAATATTTCAACAGATTTAACGACCATTGTGATTGAGCACGATTTGAAATTCCTGCGGGAAATTGGCGAAAATGTGAGCGTTCTTCACAATGGAGAAATACTGGCCGAGGGAACATTTGAGGAAATCGAACAAAATGACAAAGTCAAGAAAGTCTATCTGGGAAGGGAGTAAAGGTGTCCTTACTCGAGATCAAGAACATTTCTGTCTATTACGAAGACGCCCTGATTCTCAATGATGTGAACCTGGGGATCGACGAAGGGGAAATCGTCTGCATATTGGGGAGAAATGGGGTCGGTAAAACGACCTTACTCAGAGGCATTATAGGCCTTACTCCCCCCAAGAATGGAAATGTCTTCTTTGATGGTGAGGATCTGGCGGGTAAATTGCCTTATCACATCGTACAGAAAGGTATCAGTTATATTCCTCAAGGGAGAGAGATATTTCCTGATCTCACTGTTGAAGAAAACCTTAGATTAGGTACTTTTATGACAGGAAAAAGCAATTTACAAATCAAGCCGGAGATCTTCGAATACTTTCCTTTCTTGAAAGAAAGAATAAGAGACAAGGCTTCCAAATTATCCGGGGGACAACAACAAATGCTTGCTATTGCAAGAGGTCTTACTGGGGAGCCTCGAATCATGTTGCTTGATGAACCAACAGAAGGGATTCAGCCAAGCATAATCAAGAGTATTTTCGACATTATCGAAGAGCTCAATGCCAGCAAGAATATTGCTATTCTTCTTGTTGAACAAAACGTGGATTTTGCTCTCAGATTATCCAAGCGTGGTTATATCCTGGAGAAAGGCAGGGTGGTGTGTGAAGGCCCCATAGAGGTTATCAAGGAGGACTCGATAGTGAAAAGCTATTTGGCCGTCTGAATGATGCGGAGGAATCTCATGATCATTGATTGTCACAACCACGTTTTAGGTGCCGGGTATCCGGGGTATGAGAAGTTCATCAAGGAAATGACGTTGGGATACTTCCGATCCATCGGCAAACTGCCGACGGAGAGAATGCCCACAGATGAAGACTGGAAGGGACTGGAGTATTTATGGGCACCGATTGATCCTGAGGTTCTCATTGCTGATCATGACAAGGCGGGCGTCGACCGATCCGTCGTTCTAGGCGTTGCTCCCTCCGAATATACCCCCTATTTGGTGCGGGGCACGGTTGACGTTAAGGGTTTCACCGATGTCCCTGGCCCGCCGTCGGTTGAAAAAACCAATGACTACATTGCGGCTGTCGTAAGGAAATACCCTGATAAGCTTATTGGAATGGCCGCTGTCAATCCAAGATTCAGAGGTCCCCATGCCGCCGTGGAAGAACTGGAACGGGCGATCCGTGATCTTAGGTTAACCGGGGTAAAGCTCTACCCCTGTTATGACCATTACGCCCCGAATGACTGGGAATTGACTTATGAGATGTTTGAAAAAGCGCAGGAGCTTGGAATCCTGGTCATGGTCCATCAGTCTGCAACGCCTGTCGTAGACGCCCCGTTAAAATATGGAAGGCCATTCTTGCTGGATGATGTAGGAATACTGTTTCCGAACTTGAAGGTACTGGTTTGCCATGGCGGATTCCCCTGGGTCGATGAGGCTATCGTCCTTGTGGCAAAACATCCCAACTTCTACGTCGATCTCTCTTTTCTCAACAGTGTCTACAGCCGGAAGGACATGTATCGTTTCATAATGAAAGCAAAAACGTTTGGGTTGCCATGGTCAAAAATCTGTTGGGGTACGGACTACCCCAGTGCCGACTTCCCAGATACACTGCTTACGAAATTCAAAACAGTGAATCAGGAAGCCCGTGCGCTTGGAGAGCCAGAGATTCCGGAGGAAGAAATAGAGAAGATGCTGGGAAGGAACTTCTTAGTTGCCGCGGGGATTTCTTGAATTTTGGCCTACATGGACCTTTCTCGAGAGCGGGGCTGACTTCGCGCCTTCACACGCCGAGACCCGTTTCGTTCAAGATCGGCCTCCATGGTTTAGGGGTCTTGCCCATGCCTTCGAATTGAGCGGCTCTGCCCTCCAGATGCTGGCCGATGGTTGTGTTCGGCCGAATATGACCGGGGACGACGGAAACCGGCGCACCGCCGGGGGATTGGAGGCCCCGAGATCACAATCGATTCCTGTTCGCAGGTCCTGGCGAAATACAATGGGAAGGCAAATTGGGTCAATTATAGGAGGAAGAAATGAAGCGGGTGATGAAAGATAGGGTGTGTTACGCCATGTCGGCTCGAAATGATCCGGTTCTCCGTATTTCTGCGGGAGACTCATTCTGCCTTGAGGTCGAGGATTGTTACAGTGGCAACCTCCAGAGTCCTCAAGACCGATTTACCAAAGAGATGTGGGACACGGTAAATCCTGCGACCGGTCCGGTTTTTGTGGAGGGGGCTAAACCGGGGGATATTCTGCGCGTGGATATCGAACGAATAGAGACACGGGACTACGCGGTTATGTGTGTCGAAAAGGGCAGTGGGGCATTGGGGGCATATATCGAAGGGATTGAAACGAGTATCTATCCAATAAGAGGTCAGTCTCTGTTTTTGAACGAAGGGTTTTCGGTTCCTCTTAAACCCATGATTGGCGTCATTGGAACGGCGCCAAAAGGTGAAGCCATACTCAATGGAACACCGGGCGAACATGGCGGAAATATGGATTGCAAAGAAATAACAGCCGGTTCCACGGTATACCTTCCCGTTAATGTTGAGGGAGCCCTCCTGTCTGTGGGTGATCTCCATGCGGTGATGGGGGACGGAGAAGTCTGTATCTGTGGAGCAGAGGTCTCGGGTGAGGTCATCATGGGGACGGAGGCGGTCCGTTCTCGTATTCCTACTCCCTGCGTGGAAACCGAGAGCGACGTTCACTTTATCGGTTCAGCACCGACCCTCGATGAATGTGAAAGAATCGTGCTGGAAAAAACGCTTTCCTATCTAACCAGTGGACTCGATCTGAAACCGAACGAGGCTGCGAGGATCATGAGCCTCATTGGGAACCTCTGTGTGTGTCAGGTTGTTGACCCCCTTAAAACCATGAGATTTACCCTGCCGAAATCGTTCCTGAGATCCCAGGGTATAGAAGGCCGTGTCGGTGATCAATTGGAGAAGGGGAGACACCAAACCGAGAGTCGTCACTGAGCCGGACGGAACCTCTTGCCTCTTCGAGGAGAATATCGATTTTGCTCTTGCACTGGGATCTCAAGGGTATATAATGCGGAAGAAACAACTCAAGACGGGGGGATAGGTCGCTCCTGTCGGGGGAGAATTTACCGTGAGAAATCACCGATCGATTCGGTCGTCGAAAGGAGGAATCCAATGATTATCGACTGTCACAACCACGTCTTGGGTGCAGGCTATCCCGGGTATGAGAAATTCATCAAAGAGATGACCCTGGGGTACTTCCGGTCCCTCGGAAAACTGCCCACAGAGAGGATGCCTGTGGATGAGGACTGGAAGGGGCTGGAGTATTTGTGGGAACCCATTGATCCTGAGGTTCTTATTGCGGATCATGACAGGGGAGGCGTGGATAAATCCGTTGTTCTGGGCGTTGCTCCCTCAGATTACACCCCCTATATGGTGCGGGGAACTATTGATGTAAAGGGATTTACCGACGTGCCTGGACCACCGGCGATCGAAAAAACAAACGACTACATCGCTGCCGTGGTAAAAAAACACCCTGACAAGCTTATCGGGATGGCAGCGGTCAATCCAAGATTCAGAGGCCCCCATGCGGCCGTGGAAGAACTGGAACGGGCGATCCGTGATCTTAAGCTAACCGGGGTAAAGCTCTATCCCTGCTATGACCATTATGCCCCGAATGACTGGGAGCTGACCTATGCCATGTTTGAAAAAGCGCAGGAGCTTGGAATCCTGGTCATGGTTCACCAGTCCTCTACCCCTGTCATCGATGCTCCCCTGGAATATGGAAGGCCCTTTTTGCTGGATGGTGTGGGTCGGAAGTTTCCTGATCTAAAGCTCTTGGTGTGTCATGCGGGTTTTCCCTGGGTGGAGGAGTGTCTGGTTCTCGTGGCAAAACATCCCAATTTCTATCTCGATCTTTCCTATATGAACAGCGTGTACACCCGGGCAGACATGTACCGTTTTCTCACCAAGGCAAAAGCCTATGGTCTGCCTTGGTCCAAGATCTGCTGGGGAACGGATTATCCTGGGTTTGAATTCCCTGAGACCCTTGTCCCAAAATTCAGGACCGTCAACGAAGAGGCCAGGACCCTCGGAGAACCGGAAATCCCTGAAGATGAGATCGACAAGATGCTGGGGTGGAATTTCATGGTCGCCGCGGGGATCAACTAGAGGCTCTAAAAGGCACTTATTAAACCACTACCTGCTAAAGCAGGTAGATTTCTAGCATGACTGAAAGTCAATTCTTTTGAACCGCAGAATATCGAACAAGCAATAATGAATGTCGAAGGGGAAAAATCATCATTCGAAATTCCTTGTTCGATATTCGGCATTCAAAATGGAAGACAGGCTAAAGCTGTTCGTCTAAAGACGAAGGTTTTAAACCTGGCGAATGGAAAAATAAAAGACAACGGAGAGGTGCTCGTATGGAAGAGGGGACGATACCCTACAAGATGGTGGTGGAAAAAACAGCCGTGATCGTGGTTGACATGCAGAACGATTTTGTCCGGGAAGGAGCACCCATGTCCCTTCCTTCCTGTCGTGAAGCGATCCCGAATGCCAAACGGGTCATCGATGCGTGCAGAAAGGCGAAGATCCCCATCATCTATCTGAAATTCCTTGCAGGTCCAAAGGAAACGCTCATCTGGACCTGGTCTCCGAAGCTTGTCCCTGAGGAGAAATGCTGCTGGAAGAATCATAAGCGATACTATCCGGATATCAAGAAAGAGGCGGAAGTCAGTGATATTATCCAAGAGATCTACCCGGAACCCGGGGATCCCATTGCCGAAAAATACGGATACAGCGGCTTTTATGACTCAAATCTTGAGAATATTCTCCGGGCCCATCAAATTGAATACACCATAGTTTTCGGGGCCCTTACACCGATTTGCGTCGATGACACCATATCGGGTGCATTTGAGCGACAGTTCAAAGTGCTCGCTATTTCAGACGCCATGGGGACTTTCGATGAGGAGTACCATAAGAACTCATTGAGACGCATCGCAATGAAGTACGGTCGAGTCCTCACGACAGACGAATTCCTTGACGAGCTCGAAGCCGCCCAGAGATGAGGGCCAGAGCTTCCTTCAACCCGATCCTCCGTCATCTGATGAAAGGGGGTGATTCAGAAAGGCAAAGAACCGTGTATTCCAGCGTCGTTTGCAAAGGGCGTATCCAAAGAAAGGAGGGCAAGGAAGATGAGAAAGATTGCAACCATTGGCATTTGCGTGGCTTTACTGCTGGGGGTATTTTCTTTCAATTCGGCGGCAGTGGCCGAAGTCACCCTGAGGTTTTCCGATTGGCATCTCACCGAAGACGTTTGGAATAAGTCGCTCAACGAAGGCATGGAGATATTCCACAAGCGCTACCCCAATATCAAGGTGACCATGGAGCCGGTCTCCTATGGGGAGAAAGAGACAAAGTACACGGTGGAATCTGCCGCAGGTCGAGCACCGGATGTCTTTCATGTCCATGCCTTTTCCCTCCCCATGTTTTTCGGTAAGGGCTTTGCCAAAGACTTAACTCCGTTTATTGAAAAGGAAGCGCCAGGGTTCCTGGATGCATGGTATCCTTTGCCCCTGGAGCTGATGAAGCACAACGGTAGAATGCATGCCATGCCTGGGGATTACATGACCATGGTTCTCTTCTACAATACGGAGATGTTCAAGGCAGCCGGGCTTGATCCCAACAAACCACCGAAGACCTGGGATGAGTTTCTCGAGTATGCTAAGAAGCTCACACGCGACACCGATGGAGACGGAAAGCTCGACCAGTGGGGGTTTGGAACGGTGGGAGCTAAGAGCCCTGGCTTTACGCTCAGGTTTGGCCCCTTCATCTGGAGTTTTGAAGCGGACTACCTGACGCCAGACATGAAGCGGTCCGCCCTGGATTCGCCTAGAGCCACAGAGGCTTTTAAGTTCTTTGTTGAACTCTACACCAAGCACAAGGTCGTTCCACCGGGGCTGACGGCCATGGGTGCCCAAGATGTCCGAACACAGCTTGCCCAGAAGAAGGTGGCCATGATCTTGGGCTCTGGTTGGACGCCTCCCATTGTCAACAAAATCAATCCCGATTTGAACGCCTTTGAGGTACTGAAAGCTGCTCCTGCCCCGATGAAGAGAAAACAGGCAACCGCCATCTGGCTGAGCTCGTGGGTCATGAGCCCCAACACCAAACACCCCAACGAGGCCTGGGAATTGATGAAATTTATTACCAGCAAGGAGATCGAGCTGAAGTGGTTTGTGGACAACCGCGTTACCTCTTCTCGGAAGGACGTCAGCGGTGTCGCTCCGGAGATCCTGAACGACAAG
>CAYGBW010000143.1:0-9693 GCA_964348185.1 uncultured Thermodesulfobacteriota bacterium
GGGTAGGGTCTCGGGGACGCGACGCATTTCCACCTGGGCACCCTCTACTTCCCGAGCACCCTCCGCAACAGCTTCCGCCATGCGGTGAACGTGACCGTACATGGAGTAGTACACAATCAAGATCTTCATGGTTTGACCTCTCTCTCTCTTTCAGATTTAGCTCTTGTCCAGACGTCTCGGAACTCTTAAAGTCTATTGAACATAAATGTCCTTTTTAAGGCTCACCTGTCTGCCTCGAACAGGGAATAAGGGCCTTGTGGTTTGAGCCCTCAATTCTGTCCATTGTTCTCCCGCTGAAAGCGGGATGAGCGAAGCGAACTAAGTTCAATCTAACCCCCAGCACACGCCCTTGACAAGGGGAACAAGGGGTCTTCCCCCCGGGTCGCCTCGGCCACGCCGTGGAAAAGGGCCCAGAAGGCCCCTGGGGCATCCTGTCTTCTGGAGGATCGAGATCGGTTAAGGCTCGTCTGGGCAAGCCCCTCGACCCCCCTCCTCGGGAAAGACACCTTAAAGAGATGGGACAAAATGCCAGAAATGTTCGAACTCGAATTGGGGAAAGCAGCGTATTTGGAGGCTCATGAAATGGGCCCGGATCGAGAAGGGTGAATCGGTCATCATCACCGTGGATTCTGTGAGGGATTCCTGGCGGGAAAAATCCCCGTTCCCTCGGGCATTTGTTCTCAGACTCAGGATAGATTGAAGAGTCGGGCCTGGTTTTCGTACATGAGTGCCTTTACGGCTCTTGAAGCTCCATCCTTTGATATCTGCCCATCTGAGACGAGTCTGCCGATCGCCCTGCAGATCACCCTGTCAAAAACTTCGAACCGGCTTCCCTCTGATAGGATTTTCCGTCCGTCACAGACAGGTCCGCCGCAAGACGTGAGGAGAGAGGCACTCGCCGTATGGAGCAGGTAGTGCTCCATGACGTAGGGCGTGTCGTTGTGCCACCAAGGAAAGCCTGCATGCACATTGGGAAAGGCCCTTTCTAACGCGACGTTAACGTGGGCGAACGTCTGGTTCATGGGATAGAGGACCAGGTGGGATTGATGAGGGGATTCTCCACTGAAGTACTTCGACAAAAGTGGAACTAAGTTCTCAACAACATTGACATTTTCCAATGCGACGTCACCGCCAACGTCTGCCCCCCAGTTCCTCCGGAGATAGGCATTGGCATTTCTCAAAGCACCGTAATGGATTTGGGTCACCATTCCCCTTTCCTGGTTCATCTCACAAAGCCGATGCATCATATAGGAGATGAACTCTCTTGTTTCGAGTGATCGGATCCCGGGGTTTTTCTTTCCGTGGTATGCGTCAAGAAATATTCTCTCCCCCCTTGCCTGGGGGACTTCAAGGCCATAGGGTTCCAGTAGTCCGTGGTCAGAGGCCTTTGCCCCCATCTGGGCGAAATAACCGTGCCTCGCCTTCAGGGCTTCGACGAGGCCAGCCAGGCTGGTATCCTTCCCCGTCAACTGACAGATTCTTTCAACGTTTGATCTCCATCCATCGCTAAATATGTTGCAATAGGCATCCGGCCTGAAGGTTGGCAAAAAGGTGATTCCCTCGATGTCGCGGGCCAGTTGATGGTAGCGTAAATCATCGATTGGATCATCGGTGGTGCAGATGGTTCTCGCCCCGATCCTTTTGAGTATTGCCTGGGGAAGCATCTCTTTCCGCCCTAAACGGTCACCTGTCGTCTTCCATATCGGGTCGCCTGTCTCCCCACTGAGCAGGGACGGGATATCGAACATTCTTCGGAGGTCTAAATGCATCCATTGGTGAACATGGTTGCCTTCAAGCTCCGGGAAAACCTTGCTCAGAGCCATCCACTTATCATAATCCGAGACTTCAGGGTCCCTGGCGAGAGCCTGGGAGAACCCGGGGAATTTGGCCGCGAGCTGAATGATGTAATGATCGTTATTCGCATACTCCTCCCTGAGCTCGAGAACCTCGGCCCTCCAGATGTTGGGGAAAGGTTGATTTTCAACGATCTGCCTCAGGTTATGGTGGGTGTGCGTGTCAATAATCCCCACCGCTCCTCTGAGGGGAAGTGCGACGTCATGGAATAACCTTCTTGCCTCTTTTGAATCCAACAGCCAATCCGGTCCCAGGAATCTCTCTTCCTCACCGATCATTCGCCCCTCCGAAAATCACGCCCACGGCTGCAAATCCTGTGAACCCAAAACGAACAAATCAGGATCGCGGGGGTCCGGCTTATCGAAGAACGCGCTTTGGAATGCCAGAGCTTTCGTTTTGCTTTGTCCTATCCCGCGGGTCTGAGACCCGAAATCATGGAGCCTCCATGATGACCTCACCTCTATCTCCTCTTGAAAAACGCCCCTCTTGGGCTATTCTATCAGAATCAGATTCCCTTTCAAGGCAAACCTGCAGAGAGGGAAGCCGGGTATTTCTCCACAACATTGAGGAGAAGGCATATTGAGCCCTTTCGGGTAGTCGCCGGATCGAACAGGCGGCCTAAGAAGTTGAGCAAATCATTCACTCCTGATACTATGGAGGGGGTAGACCTCTTTCCAAAGGAGGCATTGCGATGAACTGGCGCAGCAAAGCCATTATGAAACGGCCCGAGTGGTCCACGCAACGTTCGCTCTACAAGTCTATGGGGTACAGCGATTACGATTTGGAACGGCCGTTGATCGGTATCGCCAACTCTTGGAACCGGCTCGTCCCGGGTCATTACAACCTGAATCTGGTCTCTGACTATGTCAAACAGGGTATCCGCCAAGCTGGAGGCACCCCCGTCGAATTCGGTGTCATCGCCCCTTGCGACGGTATCGCTCAGGGCCACGACGGGATGCACTATATCCTACCCACCCGCGACCTGATTGCCAACGACATAGAGATGATGATCGAAGCCCATCGGCTCGACGGCGTCATGCTCCTCGGTTCCTGTGACAAGATCGTTCCGGGAATGTTGATGGCCGCAGCACGCCTTGACATCCCGGCCATCCTCGTTGTGGGGGGTCCCATGGAAGGGGGATGTGAGTTCGACAACCGCGCTGCCGACACGACCTCCCTCACCGAAGGGCTCGGCATGCTCAGGGCCGGCAAGATCGACGAGGCGACTTACTATAACCTGGAGGATTGTGCTGCCCCGACCTGTGGATCCTGTTCCTTCCTTGGAACCGCCAACACGATGTGCTGCGTGGCAGAGGCCATGGGGATGTGCCTCCCGGGAAGCGCAACCATTCCGGCGACCCACGCTGACCGGCTCCGTGCGGCCCAGCAGTCCGGGCGTCAGATCATTGAACTGCTGAAAAACGGCATCACCGCGCGGCACATCATCACCTCCAAGGCCATTGAAAACGCAATCCGCATCAGTGCGGCCATTGGCGGGTCTACCAATGTTGCGCTCCACATGCCGGCCATCGGATATGAGGCAGAGTGTGAGGTCACGATGGATCGCTTTGAAGAGCTGTGTCGCAGCACTCCCCACATTGCCAAAATGAACCCGGCGGCAGCGCCCAATGTTCCCGACTTCCATCGTGCTGGCGCCGTTCCCGCGGTCATGAAGGAGGTTCTCTCCATCCTCCACGGCGACGCCCTGACCGTCACCGGCAACACCGTTGCGGAGAATCTGGCCAATGCCGAGATCTATGACACCAGCGTCATCAAGACCCTGTCGAATCCCTGGAGTGTGGGAGGCGGCCTTGCCGTTCTACGAGGGAATCTGGCCCCCAACACCGCGATCACCAAGCCAGCTGCAATTGTGCCCGAAATGCATAAGTTCACGGGTCAGGCCCGGTGCTTCAACTCCGAGGAGGCCGCGAATCAAGCCATTCTGGAGGGTAAGGCGCAGGCAGGGGAGGTGATCGTCATTCGCTACGAGGGCCCAAAGGGCGGACCTGGCATGCGGGAGATGTATACGGCCATGAAGCTCCTGTATGGGCAAGGGCTAGCCCTTAAGACAGCGGTTGTGACTGACGGCCGTTTCTCGGGCACAAACAACGGCTGCTTCGTCGGTCATATCTCACCCGAGGCCGCCGAGGGAGGGGCCATCGCCATTGTCGAGGACGGTGACCGGATCACCATTGAAATCCCGAGCCGGAGACTCCACCTCCACCTCACGGACGAACAAATCAAGGCCCGTCTCGCCAGATGGCGACGACCCGAACCCAAGTTCAAGAAGGGCTACCTCGCCCTGTACGCACGCCTCGCGGAATCCGCTGATAAGGGGGCCATCATCAGGCACCGATTCGAGTAGAGGACCCTGGACGATGGGGTAGGCGACTCAGACCAACCGCCAAACGCCCTTGCCCAGATTGTTGCGCACCCCTGCTGAGTAAAGAACCGACGCCCTGAGGAGGTGGCTTTGAGGTCCCCCATAAAGGGGGGCTACAATTCCTCTTCTTGGTTCGACGTGTTGCTGGAGTAATGGGGTAGTGGAGTACTCGAGTCTTGGAATTCAGGATTTCATTGGCGCCCTTAGTGGTTCGACCAGAATTGTTTTTTGCTCCTAACGGCAATCGAGATCCCTTATCCCAGAAGGTTGAGAACCTCTCCGAACAACAAAAAGCCCGTCCTTTCCCCTCAGAAAGAACGGGCTCCGGATCAACTCAGCTTCCACTGCGGTCCAAGTTCAGCTTAGGTCAGCAACCGGTTCGAACCCATCTTAGCAGATTCGTAGGCCAAGTCGATCCTCATTTTTCACCTTGATTTGATTGCTATGGGATACTTGGATCGAGGAAGAGAATCGGGAGTGTAGCCCTCCCCTTCTGTTCTTGTGACCATCAGGTCATGATCTTAACCGGAAGAAGCAGAATCGGTGGGGGTTGGGAAAACAATCTTCAAAAAACCCAACGAATTATTCTTTCCCTTCAAACACCGAAAATTCGAACTCCCCCAGATTCAAATCTGCATCCTCCGTTTCCTGGACGAAACTAACCTTCCAGTTTCCGGTCCTATCCGTTGGGATTTCTTTCCATGTTCTGTAACGGGGAGCACCAGAAAGCGAAACAGGCAGGACTCTTCGAACTCTGTCTTTTCTCTTGAACTGGAGAAGTATCTCAGCTTGATCCCCAGCAGGAACCAAGAAATTCATCCATAAGAATACCTTTTGCCCTTTTTTGACTCTCCTGTCCGTGATCTCCCCTTTGCATTCATATTTTTCCGCACCCTTTTCCGGAATCTCCTGACATAGTTTACGTTCCATCAGGATCGCACCTCTGCCTTTTCCATTATAATAATAGTCAATAACCCTTTTGGCTTCCTTTGGCGTCGGTTTATCCTGTGCGAAAATCAGAGCTGGAAGAAAAACCAGCAAAAGGGCCAGAATACAGATCTTTTTCATCATCCTACCCCCCTCAGAATCGTTCTATTTTCTGATTTTTCCCTACTGCCTCATTTCTTCAACCTTCCCATTTCGCCATACCGAACCCGTTGACTCCATTCAAGCTGAACGACCTTCTTTAAATTGATGCGGTCTGTCCGCGCCACGTAACGGGCACACAGCAAGAAGGATGCCGGAACAGATCCGGAGAGGGGGATCCTCCCCACATTGAGACAAAATCTTGCAATATTAGTCCCTTAAGGACCATAAACCGGCTTCAAAAACCTGAGGCAGCCGTCCGTGTTCTTACATTCTTACAATTGAGTAAATCAGGTTTTCAAAACTGTTATTCACAGCCTCTATGATTTATTCAGATAGGCTTTGGTGGGAAGAACGCGCTCAGGCAGAAGAATATGAGAAGCTTTTGTCACCCCCAACACCGGGAAAAAAAGAATCGATTCCCTTTGGGAGCTCCCTATCCGGTTATTTCAAAGGATAGGGTTTCGAGGAGTTCGTCCGCTTCATTGAGGATGTCAACCTGCGCCGGGCCGATCATGCCCGGTCTGAGAGTGAGGTAAGCCCAGGTCCGCCAACTGTCCGAACCGACTGAAAGGTGGATTTCATGGAGCTGTTGTCCCTCCCTGATCCAGCGAACCGTAATCTTTTCCCCTCGGCCGTTGACGACATGGACCCAACAGTAGACCCTTCCCTGGCTGACGGAGACGCTTTCAGAGACACCTTTGGGCTCCCGATTCTCCACGGCCAGTGCGATGGCCGACCGCCGGATCATGGCACGGTCCTCTGTGGCCGGCCCATCTTCATCGATCACCACGGTCGGGCGTTCCTCCCCGGTTGATTGCGGCAAAGCCTCAATCGGGGTTTCTGAGACCCCGTTTGAATCTCGATCCTCCACTCCAGAGGCCTGGGGACTTTGGGACGTGTCCTGGATGATCTGAGATTCAACGCTGGGTTCTTCGATCACCTCTAATGGTCGGGAATCGGACGCCACAGTCACCTTTTCTGGCTCGACGGCTTCTTCTGGTGGCCCGGTTTCTTCCTCCATGCTGGGTACCGAAGCTTGCCTCACCTCGATATCATCCTTGAGCTGCCGACTCTCCCGGGAAACCCTTTTGGAGGGTCCTGAGTAAAGAAATAGTGCGTAGCCGATAAGTCCGGCCAAGAGAACAACGATGAAAATGATCAGAAAATTCTTCCAATTCATGGATCACCTCTCCTCCTCCCTTCCTCGCTGCTGGCCCTCCCCTGGAGATACTTCATCTCCACCTCTTTCATTGGAGTCACGCTTTTCATGGCTGACTCTAGCCTTTTGTCCATATGGCAGTTGCCATCGAAAATCCCGCCTTCCTCGATCACCAGGCTCGGAGTATCGATATTCCCCCGTAGCTTCCCCGTGGAATGGATCTCAATTCTGGCCGTGGCAAAGACTTTTGCATTGACTTCTCCTTTGACGACGAGGGTGCCGACTTTGACTTCGGCCTTGACGACGGCCGTTTCGCCGACGATCAAGACACCTCCGGACAGAATCTCTCCGTCGAACCTGCCGTCCAGCCTTGCCATACCCTCGAAGGTCATCTTCCCCTCGAATGTGACATTCTTGCCCAGAAAGAGCTCCACCTCATTGGATTTGATCTCCCTTTTTGCGATCATTTAAGGCCTCCTTGCCCGGTTTTCACCCTCCCCTTCATAGACAATCTCCTGAAATCCCCTGATGAAGGACCCTAGTCTCCAAAAGGATGGGGGTTCTGCCATGCTGAGCCCTCAGCAAATTTAGGGCCAATCTCGAGGCTAGCTTCGAGGTGAGTGGAATCATTTTGAACTGGGAGGCTTAAGTGAAGGGTTTTTTAGCCCTTTTTTGCACGTTCGCGAGATGCGTACCTCCTAAGATCACCGACCCCATGGTGAGGAACCCTCTCAGACGAACAGAAACGCCCTATGGCTCTTTTGTTTGCCCCCGGAGAGGAGGTCTCAATCCGATTATGCTAAATCCAGCGGGGAAGTCAAGAGATTTTTGAGTCCGTGGGGTTTTGGGTCACGATTTTGAACCGATAGCGTGCTTAAGCGCCCGAAAATCAATGGCGAGTTGGTTGAAATCAATTGGAGTTTTTGTGAAAAAATTTTCCAGGATTTTTGTGAAAAAGTCTTCCCTTCCTGGGTTCACAGGATACCTGATTTTTTAAAAAAACTATTTAATCACAATTACTTAAGAGATTGTCAAAGTATTGGCATCTAACTTGCCAAGAAAATCTTGACCTACCCGCTGGGCTCGAGAATGAAGAGAGTGACACGGGGGAGCCAGGACATGAGAATTGTCTGTTTCCAATGCAAGAAACAAATTGGGGAGAAAGCTCCCTTTTCTGATAATGGAGCTAGCCACACGCTTTGTTACCTTTGTCTGAAGCAGCTCCTCGAGAGACGCCTTGTAAATAGGCAGAGGCCTCGGAAAGGGGAGTTGTGGAGATTTGATCCCGAAGTGACCTCAACATCTGAGGAATAACAACGCATATCGACGCGTCTTACCTCCTTTCACCCTGGTCTCAACAACGGGGAGTTGCGACCAGGGATATTTTTTAGGAGAGACGATGCGGGTTTTTGTGCTTCGCTCTCGGCAACAAGGGTCAGCTTTTTACCCAGTTAGGATGGACCAAATGGAGGGAGCTGAAAATGAAACTCGGAGTCTCAAAGGTGGGGAATGAAGAATTTGGATATTTCAGGTTCAATAACCGGGGAAAGGTCCACTATGTCAATGAGGAGCCAGGGAAATCCGGACGGTGGACGCTTTGTGGCAAGAACGTCGGCACAAGGAGATTGATGCCAGCCGATATGGAAGAAATCCAGGGGGATTTATGCAAAACCTGCAAAAAAGTCGAGGACACGGAGTTCTGGGGATGGGAACAGATGTTGTGACGCGAGCAATCGTTCCATCAACAGGAGAACACCCGACGAACCTTTAAGAGGACTCCGCAAACTCGTTTTGGGCGAGCCCTCTCCCTCAACCTCCAACCTGTGTCAACGCGGTCTTTTGCCTCCAGACCCCGTCACCCCTTACAATAGAAAACTCCAAGAAATCTTGCAGCGAAGCAGGGAAGCTGCTATTGTCAGAGCAACCTGGAGGCCATAAAGATCGTGTGAACAATCATGGAAATCATTAACAGGTTTAGCCTGTGGGTTATTCTCGCTTCGGCCACTTTGACAATCATGGCAGGTTCGATAATCGCTCCTGTCCTGAATTTGATGAGACAGGGGCTGGGGATTGACCCGAGTTCTGTGGGCCTTATCATAACCACCCATGGCCTTTTTATCGCCATTTTCAGCCCCCTCATGGGAAGCCTTATCGACAGATTCGGGGCAAAGAGGCCCTGTGCTCTCGGCCTCGTACTCTATGGCCTCGCTGGGGGTTCTGGATTGTTGATCAACTCCTATTGGGTGCTTCTTGTAAGCAGGGCACTCCTTGGAATTGGTGTTGCTGCGTTCTTCAATTCAATCACGGTGATGATTCTGAATCTGTACGGGGGCGAGGAAAGGAACAAAGTCATGGGGTGGCGGGGAAGCGCCAACAGCGTTGGCGGCATCCTTTGGCCATTAATCGGGGGGTCTCTGGGTGGGCTTTCTTGGCATCTGCCCTTTGCCGTCTATCTGGTGGGCATCCCCTTAGGGTTTCTTTTGTTTGTCACGGTACCGGAAACTCATAAAGAAATCACCGGGGAGGTAGGTAAGCAGGGTTCTGTCTTGGGGGTTTTCAAGGACCATCCCATACTTTTCGCCAATTACGGCCTCATGTTGTTGACGAGTATCCTCCTCTACGTCAATGTGGTCTTTCTCCCCCAGCTGTTAGAGAGAATGGGCATCTCCAATCCGTTTCACATCGGCCTGTTTATCACGATTATGGCCCTTTCAGCAGGTTTGGCCTCTTTGATGTACGGAAGAATCAAGTCAAAACTCTCATACAGAATCATTGTTTTTCTTGCTCTGGCTCTCTGGACGGTCGGATTTACCGCAGTTTCTCAAGCCTTCCATCCCTTGATGATCGCGACTTCGGTTGTGCTTTTTGGCATTGGACAGGGCATGGTTATGCCAACGGTCATGGTGTGGGTCGGTGAAATCGTTCCTGTTTCATTCCGCGGGAGATTCAGCTCCTATCTCGGAACCTTTGGTTTCATTGGACAGTTCCTTTCCCCTCTCATCTTCGCTCCAATATTGCTCCTACTAGGACTCAACGGGGTTTTCCTGGTCGCGGCAGGGATCTGTGCCTTGTCATTCTTGGTGTGGGTAACTAGTCGTCACTGAAAAATGTCCCTGGAGCGAACATTACGGAGTTTTTGGGGCTACCCGTCTTGGCGAAGGGAGTGTCCCCGAAGGGGCGAGATTCCGCTGTCTGAGGCCGCTAGGCC
>CAYGBW010000144.1:0-5274 GCA_964348185.1 uncultured Thermodesulfobacteriota bacterium
TGGTGATTTCCTTACGGGTTCGATAAATCGAACCCCTACATTTTTGCCTTCATCCATCTTCTTTGATTCTGTGAACGGCTATAGAGCTTTTTCTTACCTCCACTTTATAAGAAAAGGGCTAGGGAAAGTCAAGAAGAATCTCGGAGAGGCCCCGGAACCAAGAACCTTTCGGGCGGCTACGTCTCTCCAACCCGCTGTTTTTCGACTTCCTGCCTCGCCCTGGCAATGGCCTCATCCTCCTTCTGGATGTCTTCCATGGTCTTGGACTTCATTTTCCCGGGGAGGGGATCCAGGCCGTACTTCCACCGGAGAAACTGTTTTGCAGTGTGAGGATAGAGGGCATATATCAGCACGTCAAAGAGGTCTTTGGCCAGATCCCCCACCTCCTCCTTTGCCTTTTCCAGTTCCGGCTCCAGGATATCTGCAGGCCGGCAGGTTATGGGTTCCTCCCCTTTTGGGTAGCCCTTCAGAACCTTTTGCTGGACCGCCTTATCGATGGGAACCGGAGGCTTTCCATACAGCCCGGAGACGTAGTCCTTGGTCTGGTTCGAGACCATGTTGTATCGCCCTGCCAGAACGTTTAGCACCGCCTGAACACCGACGATCTGAGACGTGGGGGTGACAAGGGGGGGATACCCCAAATCGGCACGGGTTTTGGGCAGCTCGGCGTAAACCTCATCGATCCGGTGGAGTGCCTTCTGTTCCCTGAGCTGGTTGACCAGATTGGATATCATTCCTCCAGGAACCTGATGTTTGAGGACCTGCGTGTCAATCACGGCCATTCGGGTTGTATTGACAAAATCTCTGTATTTCGGAGCGATGGATTCAAAGTATTCATCCAGCTTCAGGAGATGGCCCAGGTCGAGTCCCGTGTCCCTCTCTGTTCCCTGAAGGGCCACGACAAATGGCTCTACAGCTGGCGCGGCGGTGCGCAGGGCGAGAGGAGCAAGGGCCGTGTCGAGGATGTCCACGCCTGCCTCTATGGCTTTCAGATAGGTCATATCGGCCATACCGCTGGTAAAGTGTGTATGGAGCTGGATAGGGACGTGGACGGTCTCTTTGAGTGCCTTGATGAGTTCGTAGACGTCGTAAGGGGCGATCAACCCAGCCATATCCTTGATACAGAGGCTGTCAATACCCATGTCCTCAAGGAGACGGGCTTTGTCTAGGTAGTATTCAAGGTTGTAAACCGGGCCACCCATTTTCCGCTCGGTCAGAGAGTAACAGATCGATCCCTGAATGTGTTTCCCACACCGCTTGATCACCTTGAAGGCGGTCTCGAAGTTTCGTTCATCATTAACAGCATCGAAGACTCGGAAGATGTCAATGCCGACCTCGACGGCTTTTTCGATAAAGGCCTCTGCCACATCATCGGGATAGTTTCTGTAGGCCACCAGGTTTTGGCCCCTCAAAAGCATTTGGAAAGGGGTGTTGGGCATCACCTTTTTCAAGACCCTGGGTCTTTCCCAGGGATCTTCTGCCAAAAAACGGTGCATTACGTCGAAGGTTGCCCCACCCCAGACCTCCACCGAGTAGAAACCCGCCTTGTCCATCTCTCCGGCAATGGGAACCATATCCTCGGTCCGCATTCGAGTCGCCAGGAGCGATTGGTGGGCATCCCGGAAGGTGAGATCGGTGATCCTGACTGGATTCTTTTTGTTATCTGTCATTCTAAGGTCCTCCTCTTCAGCGGTCCTTTTACCGAATTAGGGCCAGGAAAAGACCTGCCGCGGTTGCCGTTCCAATTACCCCGGCAACGTTTGGGCCCATGGCATGCATAAGGAGAAAGTTTTTCGGGTCTGCCTGCTGCCCTACCCGCTGGGAGACTCGAGCCGCCATGGGCACGGCGCTGACTCCTGCAGACCCGATGAGGGGATTGATTTTCTGTTTGAGAAAGAGATTGAAGAATTTGGCCAGAAACAGCCCCCCCGCCGTGCTGAAAGCGAAAGCCACAAGCCCGAGGATGAAGATGAAAACCGGTTTCGGGGTGAGAAAACTCTCCGCCCTCATGGTGGCCCCCACAGAGACGCCGAGAAAGATGGTCACGATGTTGAGGAGTTCGTTCTGGGCGGTCTTGCTGAGACGCTCCACAACGCCGCACTCTCGAAAGAGATTTCCCAGCATGAACATGGCCATGAGGGGAGCTGAATCTGGAACGAGAAGGCAGATAATCCCGGTGCCAAAGATTGGGAAGAGTACCTTCTCCAGTTTCGAAACCTGGCGGAGCTGTTTCATTCGGATCATGCGCTCTTTTTCGCTGGTGAGAATTCTGATGATGGGAGGCTGAATCAAAGGGACCATGGCCATATAGGAGTATGCTGAAATCGCCGTGGCACCGAGGAGGTGGGGAGCCAATTTTGATGTCAGGTAAATAGTCGTTGGACCGTCAGCCCCCCCGATGATACCAATAGCCGCCGCCTCTGGGACCTTGAAACCGAGAAGAATCGCTCCGAAGAAGGTCACATAGACACCGAATTGAGCGGCGGCACCCAACAGGAGGGTTTTGGGGTTGGCAATCAAGGGTCCGAAATCCGTGAGGGCCCCGATGCCCAGAAAAATCAGCGGGGGAATCACCTCCCACTCCAAACCGTAGTGGAAGAAGATGTTGATGAGTTCGCGATGTCCCCCCTCGGTTGCGCCCATAAGGGGGGTGAGGGGAAGATTGACAATGAAAATCCCGAAGCCGATGGGGACCAGGAGGAGGGGTTCGAAGTCCTTCTTGATGGCAAGATAGATAAAGGTGAATCCGATCAGCCACATGACCCCATGCCCCCAGTGGAGATGGGCAATTCCGGTCTCGAAGATGATCGTTTTGAAGGATGACACCTCCATAATGGCGAAATGCCCTCCTAGGAATCATTCTTTCTGGATGGTCGAATGATCGCTCCCGAAATGTAGAGGGAAACCATCAAGAGGGCCAAAGTCACAAAAACTCCAGAAAACCCAAAAACAAAAACCCTTAGTGCCAGGCGCCATTCATCCATCGATTCCCTCCGTTCGATCCCCTAAAGAGATGCTAGACCTCTTAACACATCGAGGGATAAGATTCAAGTTATTTTTTTCACATTATCTGCTCTCATGCTTAGGGGCAGAGATCAAACCCGTTGGCGATGGGTAAGTTTCTGGAGGTCTCCGGCTTTCGGGGGGTGCAAGAAATTCAGTTGGGTTCTGCCGATTTTTCTTGACAAAAGGGGTGTTTCCTATATATTTAAAAGTTCAAAATTCCTGTCTATCTGTGGGATACAGGGAGATATCGTCACAGGCCTTGCATACCATAAGGGTGGAAGATATTCCGGAGAAGGGTCTGGAATTCCATTTTTCCGATCCAATGGAAGATTGGAATCGTTGTTTCCAAGGGATACCGGCCCTTCAGTTTTCCATAAATGAAGCTGTGGAGGCGCAGATCAGACTGGGGGTCTCCGGGAAGGCGGTTCTGGTCGAGGGTTGGGTGCGCACCGGATTGGACCTTCAGTGCTGTCGGTGTCTCGAGAATTTCTCCTATCCCCTCACCTCACAGATCGATGTCGCCCTCTTTCCGGAGAAGGATGTAGTCCAGGAGGAAGAGATTGAACTGGAAAGCGAGGATCTGAAAACTGGGTTCTTTTCGGGAGACGAACTCGATTTATCTGGGCTAATCCGAGAACAGATCCTTCTGAGTATTCCCTACAAAGTATTGTGCAATGAGGAATGCAAAGGGCTCTGTTCCCAGTGCGGGGCGAATCTGAACGAGAGCGAGTGCGGATGTGAGAGAGAGGCCCATGAGTCAGCCTTTGATGTATTGAGAAACCTGAAATTGAATGGAGAATAGAGAAGGGGAATACGATGGCCGTTCCAAAACGGAAGCATTCAAAGTCTCGAAGGGATAAACGCCGGACTCATCAGAAACTGGTCGCTGTTTCTGTCTCCCAATGTCCGGAATGTAATGAACCGAAACTCCCGCACCGGGTCTGTCCCAGCTGTGGCAGTTACAGGGGACGGCAGGTCCTGGAGGTTGAGGAGTCCTGAGGATCGCGAGTGATTCGATGGCGATTGCAGTCGATGCTATGGGAGGGGATCATGCTCCCGACGAGATTGTATCCGGAGCGGTTTTCGCTGCCAAAGAGAAGAAGATCCCTGTGATTCTGGTGGGCGATGAACAGCGACTTTCTGCCCTTTTGGATGAAAAAGGGTCGGTTTCATCTCTGGTGACCGTTCGACACGCCTCTCAGGTTGTTGGGATGGCTGAGTCCCCTTCGGCTGCCGTCAGACGCATCAAGAACTCATCGATCCGGGTTGCTTTTGACCTTGTGAAAGGGGGAGAGGCTGATGCCATCGTCAGTGCTGGAAACTCAGGGGCCACGATGGCGGTGGCCATGTTTGTCCTGAAGAAGATTGAGGGTGTCGACAGACCTGCCATTGTCACGTTTCATCCGACAGTGAAGGGCTTTTGCCTTCTTCTCGATGCAGGGGCTAACGTCGACTGCAAGTCTTTCCACCTGGTGCAGTTCGGCATCATGGGGTCGATCTTTGCAGGTCGCGTACTGAAAAAGGAGAACCCTCGCGTGGGAATTCTGAGCAACGGCTCAGAAGAGAGCAAAGGGAATGAACTGACCCGAGAGGCCCACCTGGTCCTGAAGCGGTGTGGTCTCAACTATGTCGGCTTTGTGGAGGGGAGAGATATCTATCAAGGGGCTGCAGATGTGGTTGTCTGTGATGGGTTTGTTGGGAATGTTGGATTGAAGATGAGCGAAGGCATCGGCGAGGTCCTGGGCAGGCTCTTCCAGGAAGAGATCAGAAAAAGCTTCCGTGCCAGGCTGGGATACCTGCTCATAAAGAACGTGTTCAGAGAAGTGGCCCGGAGGGTTGATTATTCAGAATATGGGGGGGCGTCCCTACTGGGGATTAACGGGACTTGCGTGATTTGCCATGGCAATTCCTCGGCAAAAGCGATCACCAATGCCATCGTCCTCGCCAGGAATCTTGCAGAGAGTCAATACAATCGGTTTCTGGCTGAGGGGTTAGCAAAGAATCAGGAATTGCTTAAACTGGGGCAGCGCCAGGTCATGCGATTTCTCGATCAGTTGAAGGGGAAGATCAGACGCTAGTATCACGTCCCAAAAGTAATTTATGAAAATCACGGCAAAACTGAGCGACGTATTGAGATGTCAAAATCCAAAATTCGAAGCACGAAATTCGAAATCCGAAATGGTTCGACGAGCCGTTCGACAGGCTCACGGTCCTGAGCAGAGTCGAAGGACTCACCATCCTGAGCCAAGTCGAAGGACAATATCAAAA
>CAYGBW010000145.1:0-13931 GCA_964348185.1 uncultured Thermodesulfobacteriota bacterium
TATCGGGCGGTGCATGAAATTGTTGAAAAATTCCAAGAAATCGAACATTAGTAGTACAGAGCGTTGAAGGCGCAACCAAATTCGAAACTGCAAACGCCCTGTAGTCAATTGGCCGCAGACCCACGCGGGCAGACGCGGATAGATCTTTTCCCTGGCGGACCTGCCGTCGCTAAAGCTATGGCGCGGCAAGCCTGGCCAGGGAAAAACCGCTTGCCCTGCGGGCAGCTCAAATATACATTAATTCATCATCTTCAGGGTGAGGAGTGCAAGAGCCTATGGAAGAGCCCGTGAATGAACAGCCGATCCAGGAACTGCGTGCTTTGCTTTTTGGGGAGGGGCCACACACCCGTTCGGGCGCGCCAGAGCCCGAACTGCTGGGCGACCTTGCCCCTGTTCTGCCGGAATCGGTCCTCGAAGCGGCCATTCACGCTGCCGCCGGCATCGGTTTTATCAGAGAGGGTGAGCGCCTCCGCACCCTGGCGGCCCTTTTGCAACGGTTCCCCGAAACGGGTCCGGAGGGGCTGCTGGGTGAAGTCCTCGCGCAGTCTCCCGGCCTGGCTCCCCACCTGCCGGAATCTCTACTCCCCAGGGCGCTGGCTGCGGTCAAAGCGGTTGAGTGGAATCCCGACGGGCGTGCCGCCGCTTTGGTGGCATTGGCCGATCGTTTGCCCACGCCCCGTGGCGAAGAGACTCTCCTGGAGGAAGCACTGGCGGCGGCTCGCGCGTCGGATTGGGATTATTACCGACGGCAAGGACTTGTTGGACTGGTTCCGAACCTGGGCGCCCCCCTTCCTCAGGATGCTCTCGAGGAGTTGTTGACCGCGGTTCGCGCTGTCGAATCGAACGAAGCTCGGGCCAGGGCCCTCACCGGTCTGGTACCCTCCCTGGCCGACCCTCTCAAAAGCGAGGTGATTGAGGAGGTGCTAGCCGCTTGTCGGGCCATTGACTGGCCCGAGCGCCGCGTCACGGCGCTGGCTGAACTGAGTCCCCACCTCTCTGAACCCCTCAGGGACACCGTCCTGCAGGAGGCCCTGGATGCGGCGCACGAGCAGCAGAACGAGATCGGTCGGGCCCTGGCACTCGCCGAGATTATCCGACGGGTCGACGAACCCCTGGAGAGCGCGCTGCGGCAGGAGATACAAGCGCTCGATTTAGCAAACCTGGAGATTTGGGATCTCGTTGACCTGGCTCCTTACCTATCTGAGAGCCAAATGGCTGGGGCACTCGGGTCGATTCCCCCTTACACGCTGGAAAACCTGACAGGGGTGGTTTCCAGGCTGGCGCCTCACCTCCATGAGACGATCTTGTCCAAGGTTCTCGCCCTGGCAGAGACCAAGGACAGTCCAGACGGAACACGAGCGAAGGTGTTGATCGCTCTAGCGCCTTACCTGTCACCATCGCTCGCCTCAGAGGCCACAGCGATTGCACGGACACTTGAAGCACCGTGGTGGCAGAATCGCGCTCTCGCAGCACTGCTGCCGCTCTTGCCCGAGGATGAGCAAGGAGCACTCGCTGCTGCGGTCCATGCCGTCTCGGGTGAGCGGATCTGTCAACTCCTCAAACAGCTTCCGCCAGAAGAGCAGGTCTCGTTGGTGCACGAGGTGATCGATGCCGTCTGGAGCTTTTACGGTGGAATGGAAGGGCCGCCGCCGAAAATGGAAGAGGAATCTGCCGCTGATAAACAGGAATATGACGCTTCTCGGCGGTATCTCGAAAGGGAGGGCACAGGTGAAGCCGAGCCCAAGATGGCAACCGATGAAAGGGAACATGCGGCTCCGGAGCCGTTGTATCAGGAGCCGCCGCCCAATGAATGTGTTGTGAACACGGGGTTTGCTTCCCCGGTAGAGCCCGAAGTGCCGGCTGATCCGGATACGCCCCTCTTCTGCGGTCGCCCTTACTATTTCTGGCTCGAAGTCGGCAGGCGAATCTCCGGGGCCATTGACGTCCGTCCTACATCCTTGCCGGTTGAGCATCTGCCGCCCGAAGCGCGGCTCAAGGTGGCCCTGTTTGCCTTTGAGGGGGATATCGCCGTTACGCCCGGAAGAGATGTGGGCGAGATTCAGATTCAGCCTGACGGCTCTGTTCGCGTGGTGCGGCCCGTGGATGAGCCCGAGAGTCTGACGGATGCGGACCTGTTAGGAAGGCGTTTGTTCTTTCCGGTCACCATGCCGGGTCGACCAGGGGTTTTTCAACTGCGATGCAATATCTACTACGAGCAGGTCCTTGTCCAATCCCATCTCGTCCGGATCGAGGCCGTATCCCGTTTGCGCCTCCAGATCCGCCGCTCCATCGACTTCATTCGAAGACGCTTCCTGGGTCGTCCCCCACAGCCGGCCTTGCAAACCACTGTCGATTACACCCTTAGCAACACGCTCCGGACGGATCGCCTCACCCGACTGGCCCCTCACCGCCTGAGCCTCATGCTCAATGACAACGGCGATGGGACCCATGGTTTTCGCTTTTTCGGCGGGGACGAAAAGGATGAGTTCAAGGGGGATGCCTCGTTTCAAGGCCAGGAGTTACAGAACCTGATTGAACAGGCCCGTGGTGCTATGCGCCAGGCCGCTTGGGGTGACACAGAGCCATGGCAGAATCGGCCCTACCTCTACGATGGACCGCGCGATCTGGACCGCCTGAAAGGAGATCTGGTCAATTTCGCCAAGAGGGGCTTTCGGTTCTACCACGCCATTATTAACCGTCTGGCCGGCGGTGGTTCCCAGGACCGGCGAACGATCCGCCAGAGAGTCCTGCAGCTGGAGCGTCTCATGCTGAAGCCCGGATTGTTGCAAATTGCCAGCAGAGAATCAGCCCGGCATATCGTCCCTGTGGCTATGTTCTACGATTACGGCCTTGACACCACGCTCCCTTCAGAGCGTTACAGCCTGTGTCCGGAGTTTCTCACCGCCCTGGACAGGGCCGATCGGGTGACGGAAATAGACTGCTTCAAAGGGGCCTGCCCCAGCCGAGGGGAGGAGGCGGTCATCTGCCCGAGCGGTTTCTGGGGCTACCGGCACAGCATTGGGATGCCCGTTTCGATCGGAGGTACGTTGTCGGATGCGGCTGTGGAGATCCGGTACGAAGGATCACCGGAGCTCACCGTGGCTGTCTCAACCGATCCCAACTTCAAGCGTCGCATCGACCACGAGCAGGCTTTGCGTACGTTGGAGCAGGGCTTGGCCTGGCGCTATGCCGATACCCGTGATAAGGCTCTGGATCTGATGCAAACGGTCTCATCGCACCTGGTCTATTTCTACTGTCATGGTGGCGTTGCCGACGATGTCCCGTACATTCAGGTCGGTCCTCTCTCGGAACGTGGCATTACCAGCGATCTGCTACGAGCAAAGGACGTTTTTTGGGACAGGATACAGCCCTTGGTGTTTATCAACGGCTGCCACACCACCGCTCTGGAACCGGAGATCGCTTTCGACCTGGTCACCGGTTTTGTGGAAACGGCCAATGCAGCCGGGGTGATCGGCACGGAAATCACGATCTTCGAACCCTTAGCCTGTGCCTTTGCCGAGGAGTGTCTACGGCATTTTCTCAACGGGGTGCCCATCGGCGAAGCCATTCGTCGGGCCCGTCTGAAGCTCCTCGAGGAGGGTAATCCCCTGGGGCTGACCTACATACCGTTTGCTGTTGCCAGTCTGTCCATGACCAGAGTTTCGTCAAGGGACGCTATAAGCGCTCAGTCTGAAGTAAACAATCCCCGTCCTTTGGGCATGGTCAGTCCAGCCCTTGGCGAGATTGGCTCTGCCTGTAATAGTCACTAGGAGTGTTGGAGTAGCCGACTTCGCCATAGTAGCCTATGGCTACGACGGCTGAATTGGAGTAATGGAGTACTGAGATCGCATAGTGAGATCCAAGTTCAATAGAATAGAATATAGCATGCTCGATTATTCTTGGTTTTCAGCTCCACTGGATGCGCCAATCAAATCCTGAATTCCAACACTCCAGTACTCCAATACTCCATTACTCCAGCAACAAGCTGAATCAAGCAGAGGAATTCTAACCCCCTCTAAGGGCGGCATCAAAGCCACGTCCTTGGGCATGGATTCTTCACTCCCCAATGATCTTGATAAGAACCCGCTTGCGGCGATTCCCATCGAATTCTCCATAAAAGATCTGCTCCCAGGGACCAAAGTCGAGTTTTCCTTCGGTAACCGCAACGACCACCTCTCGGCCCATGATTTGACGCTTGTGATGGGCATCCCCGTTGTCCTCACCGGTCCGATTATGCCGGTACTGGGAAACCGGTTTGTGGGGAGCGAGTTTTTCGAGCCACACGTCAAAGTCGTGATGGAGACCCGCCTCATCATCATTAATGAACACCGACGCGGTGATGTGCATGGCGTTGCAGAGGACGAGCCCCTCTTTTATGCCACTCTCTCTCAAACATTCCTCGACCTGAGGGGTCATGTTAATGAAGCCTCGTCTTGACGGTACATTAAACCAGAGCTCTTTGCGATAGGATTTCATGATTCACCTCCATGAGAGGATTGACTCAGATGATGATTAGCCGTCGAGGAACTTTCTGGCGAGAGTAGCTTCCTCGGACTGGGGGTTCAGTTCGATAAACCTCTTCCAGTGGGGTCTTGCCCGATTTTTCAGTTGGAGTTTCTCGTAGACAAGGCCGAGGTTGAAATGGGCGTCGGCGAATAATGGATCGGTGGTCAGGGTGTTTTTGTAATAGAAAATCGCCTGAAGGAGACTTCCCTCTTCTTCAAGGACGTTTGCCATATTGAAATTGGCCGCGATGTGATTCGGGTGGAACGAGAGGGCTTTCTGGTAGCACGCTTTCGACTTTTCCATTTCTCCCTGATAGTAGTAGATGTTTCCCAGGTTGGTAAGGGCATCGGGGAAATCAGGTTGGATCTCAATAGCCCTCTGGTATGCCTCAACCGCGAGATCGAATCTTTCAGGGTCTGCATCGAGGGCGGATCCCCGTTCAAACCAGTAACGGGCATCTGAGGCAAGGGGAAATGACTTTACCTGTGACGGCTGTTTTGGATCTTCGAGGGGAAAGTCCAGAAGCATCTGACCTTGTGGCTCGAAGCGAGCCCCTCGGTGGTGCACCACGAGCCCCCCTTTTTCATCGGCACGGATCCGGAGCCGGGCGAGGGGTCTCTTTACGGTGGGAAGGATCTTTTCGAGCTTCTTAAGGCTGGCTCTGACTTTCTTGACAGAGACGCCCCCATCCAGCAGGTCCTTAACAGTCTTGAAACACACGAGGTCTGTAAAGGTATAATAGGAACGCCCATCTTCCCTGTGGACACTGGACCGAATAAACCCAATCTTCTCCCAATAGCGAATTCTTCTGGTCTTAAGCCCGGTGAGTCTCTCGATGTCCTCCGCGCTGAAGAGTTCATCCATTGGAAACGACCTGTAGCCTTCGGCGTTTTCTCCTTGCCCCTGCCCCGCCTCGGGACAAGACTATCACAGTTTTGCACCCTGTCAAGATTCTTGAAAGGCCTCTGTCAAAGGACGCGTTCCCTGCGCTGGGGTCATGTTTAACTCATACAGAGCTCGCACAGACGCAGAGTTTTTGAGTCCCCCAAGGCGGGAAGATGGGGATTCAGCTCAAATGGCCAACCCGCTTCGCGGGAATCCATTAGCGTTCTATCCAGCTGAATAGATGGGCACTGACAATTTCCATGGCTGATTGTTGCCACGAAAGTGGCTGAGAATTTTGTCTGATTTTTCCTCTCAAAAAATCAGACAAATCCTTCCGTCTCTGAGATCTCTGGGCGCTCTAGCGACCCTGAGCAGAGCCGAAGGGGAGCGGGCGAGAGATAATCAAATGATCCTCTTCACGAGCAAAGTCTGACTATACCCTCCCGCAAAGTGGGAGGGTTTGGGGAACGACTCAGAATAAGACGGAATTGAAACCCGATTTCCACATCGTACCCCAGATCTGGCCCTTCCCCACGTCTCGATCCCTCGAAGTCTCTGAAGAAATTCTGCTTCAGAGCAAGGGGTCGGGAAGAAGGGAGGGATACGACTTCTCGCTCCTTCCATTTTGCACAGCTTGGCAGGAAAATTGCTAACTCCCCCGTCATGCCCAGAGAATCACACGACCTCTTTGAAGAGAAGCGTCGATACCCCAGATACAGCTTTCAGGTCCACGTCACTTGCCGAAATGTTGACACTGTTTTTTCGGCCGTCACCAGTAACGTGAGCAGAGGAGGATGCTTTATCCAGACCGACTCGCCTCTCCCCAAGGGGTCACCGATCTGGCTGGAATTCTCCTTCACAGACATACCGGTGAGGCTGGGGAGCATCCAGGCGCGGGTCGCGTGGTCCGCCCCACCCGGGGATCCAATCCAGGGCATGGGGGTCGAATACGAGGATGTTCCCGACGTGGTTAGAGAACTGATGGATGAGTTCATCGAACACGTCAGGGCTACCGGCAAAGCCAAAACCTCCCCTGGGGTGATGGTCTCCTAGGTCGTTCTGACTTTCAAGATCCCCTACTCATCGCCCTCGGGGGGAAGGACCGGAACAAGAGGTTGCCGATTACGCCCCCTGTCCGGCTTCGATCTGGTCTCCGGTTTCCTCCTTTCCTCGATCTCGGAACGGGTGAGGTTCTTGCACCGGCGATAGGAATCAACGTAATCCTCTGGCTCCTTGAGCACATTCCGTGCGACCAGAATCCTTTCAATGACCTGTTTGACCAAGAACCGATGGCAGGGGTACTCCCTCTCCGTGCAGACAAGCCAAACATTCTTTCTGGCTGAGAGATCGGCTATGTCGACGATCAGAGCAGTGGCCTCCTCGTTCTCCTTTAACTCCTGGTAGTACCTTTCCACGTACTTCTTCCAGACGATTTTTCCCTGGTCCCAATCATCAAGAAGTTCCCGGCTCGGCGCGAGGGGGCTGACGTGGCTCTCCCTCTTTCTGAACCGAGAGATGTCCAGCACGATCTCCCCGTGAGGGACGACCCTCTTTTGGGCAGAAATGTAGGTCTCTTTAATCATGGTCCATCCCCCTCCCCGACTCCAAAATCCTTGTCCGTCGATAGTTTTCCGTCGTCCATTGGTCAGATATTATCATGAGCGAATACGGGAAGGGACTTACGAGAAAAACAAAGCACTTCATGCTTTATCCGACTTCCTGGATGTATTGTTACAGTTGACCCCTGACAACCGACGACCGGCAACCGACATTCCCTGTGGGCTTTAGGGACCCGAAGACTTGTTCTGAGCATAGTCGAAGGAGACCAGGCGAGAGACTCCATTAATCGGAAGCCTGAATAACCATCCTACCGGCCATATTATGGCACAGCGCTTGCTTCCTTTCAACGGTGGAACGTAAGAGGAACTTGACCGAGGGAATCGGTCCGAGTAAGAATGGGATAACCCCGTGACAACTCCTGACAGATCCCTGTCGGTGAGAATCACAGCGGACGGAGTGAAAGGGGATTTTGTCAAGCTTGACAAAGACCAGGGAAGAGCCATAAACTGTAGAGAACGACTAACCTTTCATGCGGTTTTTGGGGAGAATCTTATGCCTCAGAGGCAGAGAGCCCGGGTTGTGAGAAAGCCGGAAGAATGTGACTACCCGCGCGAGACATCCGAGAACTTTAGAAACCAGCTTCCTGGAATCGTCAACGCCATCGTCGAGACCTGTCAAGATCAAGACGCGATTGACCATATCGAGGCTGTGGCCATTCCGGATCAAGAGTCGGTAATCGGTTTGGTTGAGGATCTCAGAGACCTCCTTTTTCCGGGATACTTCGGGAACCAGGAAATCGATCGAGACTATCTGCCCTACCACCTGGGGAGTGAGGTCAATATCGTTTTTGAGAAGCTGTCCCATCAGATAGCGAGGGCCATTCGCCACGAATGCCACAGAACGGAGATTATCTGTACCCATTGTCTGAACCGCAGCCAGGCTGAGGCAATCTTCTTTCTTGAAAAGACTCCCCGCCTGAGGAAGACCCTCGCAGGAGATGTAAGGGCCGCGTACAACGGTGATCCGGCTGCTAGGAGTGTGGATGAGGTCGTTTTCAGCTACCCTGCAATTATGGCGATCACAACCTACCGGATCGCGCACGAACTCCATGTCCAGGCTATCCCCCTTTTGCCCAGAATAATGACCGAGTATGCCCACAGTTGCACCGGGATCGACATCCATCCTGGGGCCACCATTGGAGAGAACTTCTTCATCGACCACGGCACAGGCGTGGTCATAGGAGAAACCACCGAGATCGGCAACAACGTGCGGATCTATCAAGGAGTGACCCTTGGAGCCCACAGTTTTCTGAAGGAGCCCGACGGCTCTCTCAAGCGCGGCTACAAGCGGCATCCCACCATTGAGGACAATGTGGTCATATACTCGGGAGCCACAATTCTCGGCGGGGATACGCTCATTGGAGCCGGATCAATCATCGGGGGAAACGTTTGGCTTACAAGCTCAGTCCCCCCTGGGAGTCATGTGGTTATTGAGGAACCCCACCTCAGAATCATGAAGCCAGAGGAGAGAGAGAGTGGCCATTAGCGTTTTGATGAGGCGAAGCATTCTGATCGGCTTTGTCACGGTCTTGTCGATCCATGAGCCCACTTCTTGTCAGGAAGCTCTGGTGACGCATCCTATTGTCAATGTCCGGAGTGGACCGGGAACTAAATACGAAATCGTGGCCAGGGTCAAGGAGGGGGATCGTTTCCCAATCCTCAATGTCGACAACCTTTGGGTGCAGATCGATATCGGGGAGGAGACCCTGGAAAAGATCAGGCTCCCCAAAACCGATGAGAAGCCCGGTCCAGAAAAGGTTTCAGAGAAGAAGGAAACGTGGATTTACCGAAGTCTCATCCAGTTTATTGGAAAACCGCCGGATTTTGAAGAGAGACAGATTGACTTTCAGAATTGGGCGCTCGATGAAATTCCCGTCAATTTTATCGAGTTCAAATCAGACTGGGAGATCTGGGTTCGCCTACCCCCTGAACAGTACCCTTCCAGAGAGAAGGTACAACGGATTGCCCGCAAGATGGCCGAGGAGTACAAGAAGCAGACCGGATTCATGGAAAGAAAAGTCGTGGTCAAGATCCTCAAAGGCCCCAGGATCTATGCCACAGGATCGAATTGATCGCCCGGCTTTCGTATCCCATGTCGAAGCCTTTGCCATCGGCTGATCCTACGGCTTCACCCCCTCCGCCCTTCCGGATCCAGAGTTCACAATAGCGTATTCATATCCATCGATCAGGGCTAGAAACGAGGCTTTGTTGATATTCTCCGAAAATGCCGCCACCCGCCATACGTCCTTTCCATCACTGAGAATAATCTCCACCTCTACCTTTGCAGCAGTCCCGGTTTTGGAATCAAAAATCCGCGATTTGAAATCGATCAGTTTAACCCGATTGATAACAGGGAACATGGTTTTGAGCGATTTTTTCAGGACCTTTGCCAGAGCGTCCACAGGTCCCACGCCGGTGTCAGCCTCGTGCATTTCACTCCCATGGGCCCGCAGTATCACCGTTGCCTCTGGACGGCTTCCCGTGTCGATGAGCCGGTACTGCCCGATGATCTCAAAAGGGGGGATATAGTTCTTTTTTGATCGTAATACATTCAGAATCTCTGTGGCATTCTTGATTTCCAGATCGATCATTGAATGGCTCCCTATGACTAGCTCGTTGCCACTGAAAAATACCCTTTCCCTCTCTGAACGAAGTTTTAGACCCCTTCTGAGGCTTCCCCCTGAGGCGAATCAGACACCGGAACCTCGCCCCTTCGGGGACACTCCCTTCGCCATGAGGGGTGGTCTCAAAAACCTCCTCCTATTCGTGAGAAGGGTATTTTCCAGTGGCAACGAGCTAAAATCTCTTCTCACGTCTCTCCTCTTCCTGCTGCAAAAGGGCAGAGAGGGCTTCTTCCAAAGCAGGATTGGGGGTGACCCCTAGACGTTTCGACTCCTGGAGATGCTCCCATGCCAGATGATACATTTTGGTACGGAAATATGCGTAGGCAAGATTGTGATGGGCAACCCCATAGGTGGGATCGATCTTCAGGGCCTTTTCGAGCTCTCGGGTAGCAGCATCGATCCGACCTTGGCGGAGAAATATGTTTCCCAGGTTCATATGAGCAGCCGCGTCTTCTGGGTTGAGTTCTATCGCCTTTTCGTATGCCTTGATCGCCTCTTCAACCTGGTCCAACTCAAAATAAACGATTCCCATATTGTAGTAAGCGTCTCCATAAGCGGGATGAACACGCACCGCTCTCTTAAAGGCCGAAAGAGCATCCTGATACCTCTCGTCCCGGGTGAGGGATTTGCCCTGCTCATAGTAAACCCTGGCTTTTCCCAATCGGGCCTCGGAAGGGGCTCTCTTCCCCGTCGTACATCCAAACATCAGAACCAGACATGAGACGATAAGACCACAGGCTACACCCTTCATGACTCCTCCTCATGTTGTGTGCTCATAGCACCGTTGTCCTCCTTGCACATCCAGTGCCAGGTGTCTCCTCTGATGAAAACTCGGCCAGATAGAGGCTCATCCCATCCCGGGCTGCAATAACCCTCAGCCCCGTCTCACGCTCGAGTTTTTCTGCGACCTTCCAGGGCTTGGCGTTGATCATGGTCATTCCAAAGTGGGTCAACACGGTCAACTCTGGACGCCGTCTTTCAAGGATCCGTCTGACGTCCTCAATCGAGAGATGATCGATTCCCGTGTTCCCAACGGGGGGGAACCTGACGACGTTGATTACCATCAGACGGCCAGTATAGATATCTCCAATCTCGGGGAAGAATCGGGTGTCGGTGACGAAAGAAACCCTCCCCTCGGGAAACTCGAAATTGAATCCGTAGGTTTCAACAGGATGAATGTGGGCGCGAGCAGTGGAAAAACTGAGATCTCCGAGGTGGTAAGTCTCGTTAGCCTTGAGAATTTCGATTCTCTCCAGGTAGTTCAGGACATATTCAAAGACAACCCCCCCTCTTCCCAGGGCATCACAAGGGGCAAAGAGCGTCCCTTTCCTCCGTGATCCCCCTTGAGACATGGCCTCGATCATGATGTTGACGTCTCCCGAGTGATCGAGGTGTTTGTGAGACAAAACAATCCCGTGGAGTTTCGCAGGGTCCAACCGAGGGCGGCTGGACAAGCACCGCACAAGAGCCCCGGGCCCCGGATCGAGATACAGGTCGGTTTTGGCCGACGAGATCCATATCCCCCCTGACGCGCGAACCTGCATGGTCACCACAAATCGAGCCCCCGCGGTCCCAAGGAATTTCAGAAAACTCCCCTCCCCTTTCATTCCTCCCCTTCGATCCTCCTGATGTCGTCCTCGTCCAACCCCAAGAGATGTCCCCCATGATGCATGCCCGTGAAACGGATTTGTCAGGCGAACCCCTCCCCTCCTCATCGCCTCCATGGCATTTGGTCAATGAGGATCCGATTGGTCGCTGAAGTAGGCTGATAGCAGCATTACTGACCTGTTCGGGATGGAAAGATTGAGCTCTGAATCCGACTATGAGGCACCGGTAACCCTGGTAATAAAGACATCATATATTCCTTTTTCTCTCAGTTCCTTGACATAGTCATCAGCTTCTTGACGGGTGGAAAAGCCTCCCACAGAGACGCGGTACCACCTGCCCTTTTGGGGGAGATTGACTTCCCAGTCGAAGGCGTCAATACCCTTCTCTTTCATTTCCTCCACATAGCGTTCAGCCCTTTCTTTCACCCTGAAGGACGCCAGATTGATCGTGTAGGATCCGATGGGTGGAATCTTTTCGACTTCCGGCGTCACCTCTGGAGCGCTGGCGATAATCTCTTGTTCCTCCTCCTCTTGGGAGACGGCCTCTGTTTCCTCACTTTCCTCACTGGCTGGCGGCTCGATTGGGACGGGCTCAATCACCTCCTCTTCGGCCATCAAAGGGACAATGGGTTCTGCCTCTTCGGGCTCGGCGGTTTCCTCCTCCAGCCTCCCCCCAACCGGGGGAGGCAAGGACTCCTCTTGAACCTCGACTCGGGGTTCAATCTCTTCGATGATGACGAGCTCCTGAGAGGGTTCCTCCTGTCGCCTCACGACCACAAACAGGACAAGGGCAATGAGAACAACCACCAGAATGCTCGCCAACATGACAATCCTTGGCGATCGGACCCAGCTCCTCTGTTCAGGCTGACCGGCCACGTCCTCGTCGAGGTCCCTCTCCAGGGCCTCTAAGCCTTTGATTCGGCTGGCGGCTTCCTCTGCTATTTTTTCTTCCTCAAATTGCTCTGGAGGGGTGGGTTCTTCCGGCTCGCTCATCCCGGCCTCAGGAATCGCAACGGCCTTCCCACAAACCGGACACTGCCCTTCCAGTCCCGCCTGCTCATCCGAAGCCATTAATACCTTGCCACATTCACATTGGAATCTAATAGTCATGCTTATCCTCCTGCCATTCTTCGGAATGTACCTGATTTCCAAACCCTTCAGTCCAATATTAGCAAATTGCCCTGCCAAGTCAAGCCATTTCCACCAGGCCTTTCGATCACCCCCTCGGCCCCGGCGGGGAAATGGCCGGTAAGGCCTTTGTTGCAGGAATTGGGAGTCAAAGGAGAAAACGGAAATGACAGGACAACAAAAGCGTTGACAATGGGTTTACGATAAGGAATACTATGGAGATCACTCCCAGCTAGTCATGCTCATCTGATGAACTGAGGTGGCCCTTGAAGGAGATGAAGAATATCCTTGTTCCCATAGATCTCTCGGACATGTCCGATCCCTGCGTCGCCTACGCTCTCGAACTCTCAAGAAAACTCGATGCCAGACTTCATCTGCTTCATGCTATCCATGAGCCTGCGGAGGCCTCCGGGTTTTCGACCCCTCACGTTTCAATGGACAGGATCCATGAAGAAACGAAAGGGCGGATCGAAAGGAAGATCCGCCGTTATGCGGCCTCGCAACTCGGAAGTTTTGGCAATTTCTCGACCGAAGTGCGTATTGGGCCTCCCCACACGATCATCACCCAGTACGCTGACGAGGAGGATATCGATCTCATCGTGATTGGGACCAGACGCAAGGGCAAGCTCGCCCACGCCCTTTCCCAAAAGACCACGAACAAGATTCTGGAGAGCACAGACCGGCCGGTTCTCCGCCTCATCATATCCGACTGAATCTCCCATCCCCTAAAAGAAGTCCTGGGGTGTGACCCCGAACGAACCATGCTCGATCACAGCGCGGCGAAGCCGCAACCAAATTCGAGACTCGAAATCTCTCGGAATCAATTAGCCGCAGACCCACGGGGACACCCGCAGACAGATCTTTTCCCTGGCCGACCCGCCGTCGCTAAAGCTATGGCGCGGCAAGCCTGGCCAGGGAAAAACCGCTCGCCCTGCGGGCTGCTCAAATATATCTCAATTCATCTTTTCATTGGTAGGAATAAGAGTTAACAGGGAATCAATTCCATAAGCCATGGGTCTAACACATTTACGGGCTGATTCGTATCGCGAAGCGATTGCACTTTTTGCTCGGCCAGGTCGGCCGAGCAAAATGTCAGCGTAAGTCTGCGTGGGTCTGCGGCTAAGAAGAATCACTGAACTTGAGCGTATGGGGCGGTGCATGAAATTGTTGATAAAATTTCAAGAAATCGAACATTAGTAGTACAGAGCCCCTTCTATCTCTCACAGAGCCCTCAGGGGCGCAGAGTTTTAATTGAAGCCTTGTGAGGAGAGGATTCAGCTCCAAGTGTTAGCCCTGGAGCTCCGGTATGTTTTTATACTGATCCAGCGATCCGGGGTTGGCCAAGGCGTCCCTGTTCAGCACGGGTCTGCCATGGATCGCGTTCTTGACCGCCAGTTCCACCTTCTTCATATTGATCGTGTAAGTTATATCCTTCACGGCGACGACCTTGGCAGGTACGTGTCTCGGTGTGGCACTTCCCCGGATGGTACTTTTGATCTTTGCGATGAGTTCCTCGGTCATGTTGACACCCTCGGCAAGCTTGACAAAGAGAATCACCCGAA
>CAYGBW010000146.1:0-20841 GCA_964348185.1 uncultured Thermodesulfobacteriota bacterium
CAATGTATCGATTACTGCGGAGTTGATTACTCCCATCGCCCTTGAGAAGGAGTTACGGTTTGCCATTCGGGAAGGGGGTCGAACCGTGGGAGCCGGCGTCGTCAGCGATATCCTGGAATGAGTAACCGGGGAGGAGATGAACCGTGACCGGGCAGAAGATCAGGGTTTCCCTGAAATCCTATGACTACAAGTTGCTCGACAAGTCGGTTGGTGAAATCGTGGAGACTGTGAAAAGAACGGGGGCCACCGTGGCTGGACCGGTTCCCCTGCCCACTAAGATTAGCAAGTTTTGCGTTTTGCGCTCACCCCATGTGGACAAGAAGTCACGGGAGCAGTTTGAGATTCGGACTCACAAACGGTTGATCGATATTCTGGAACCAACTCAGCAGACCGTCGACGCCCTGATGAAGCTCGATCTTGCCGCCGGTATTGATGTGGAAATAAAGCTCTAGGAGCCCGAGAGGGTGTTTTTCTCTTGATCTAAGATGAACAGTTGAGTGGGCTGATGAAGGGGATTATTGGAAAAAAACTGGGCATGACGCAGGTTTTCCTGGAAGATGGAAACGCTGCGTCAGTGACTGTTGTAGAGGCTGGGCCTTGTCCCGTCATCCAAAAAAAGACGCTGGAAAGAGACGGGTATCAGGCCCTTCAACTCGCATTTCTACCCAAGAAGCCAACACGGGTAAACAAACCCCTGCAGGGCCATTTTGCAAAAGCTGAGAAGGGGACCTACTATTTTCTGCGGGAGATTCGGACCGATGATGTGAGTCAATTTGAGATTGGCCAGGAAATCACCGTGGACATCTTTGAACCTGGAGAAATTGTCGATGTCATCGGGACCAGCAAGGGAAGGGGATTCACAGGGGTCATCAAACGGCACGGTTTCAGGGGTGCTCCAGGCGGTCATGGAACTCATGAGTATTTCCGGCACGGCGGCTCCATCGGAGCGGCTGCCTATCCGAGTCGTACCTTTAAGGGAATGAAGATGCCCGGTCACCACGGGAACAGTCGTGTGACCGTCCAACATTTGAAGATCATAGACGTCAGGCCAGCAGAGAACCTTCTTCTCATCAAAGGCGCTGTTCCAGGATGGAGAAACGGCATCGTAATCGTTCAGGAAGCGAAAAAGAAAGCGTCACGGCCAAAAAAACAGACGTAGACCAGGCAAAAGGGGGGACGGTTTCTGGTTTGGGAACACGAGGATATGGTCACGATTGACTTATACAGCCAGGCAAAAGAGAAGGTTTCGGAGATTGATCTTAACGATCGAATTTTCAATTCCGATGTGAAGGGCCATCTCCTCCATGATGTCGTCCGAATGCAGATGGCCCGGAAGCGAAGCGGATCGGCGTCGACAAAAACCCGCTCCATGGTCAGGGGAGGTGGGGCCAAGCCCTGGCGACAGAAAGGAACCGGACGGGCGCGGGCGGGGACCATCCGTTCACCCCTCTGGCGGGGTGGCGGGGTTGTATTCGGTCCCTCTCCCAGGAAATACGACCTGGCCGTTCCCAAAAAAGTCCGAAGAGGGGCTCTCCGATCGGCTCTCAGCCTGAGAAACAAGGAGGGGAAGCTCTGGGTCCTCCGGGACTTGGAAATTGGAGAGATCAAAACCAAAAGGTTCGTTCAGTTTATGGAGGCTTTCGGATTCGATAATGCTCTGATCGTCATCGACAAAGAAGATATCAACGTGGAAAGATCGGCGAGAAACGTTCCGGGTGTCAAGGTTCTCAGAGTTGAGGGGTTGAACGTCTATGACATTCTCTCCCATGAGAATCTGGTCTTTGTTGAGGAAGCCGTTCAGCGAATTCAAGAGGTCTTGTGATCATGAAAGAACTCTATAATATCATAAAAAGGCCTCTCATCACGGAGAAAAGCAACCGCCAGAAGGAGTCGCAGAACCAATACGTTTTTGAGGTCGATCGAAGGGCCAACAAGATAGAAATCAAAAGGGCAGTTGAGCGGCTCTTCAGGGTCAGAGTGGATCGAGTCAACGTTTCCGGGGTACGGGGCAAGGTGAAAAGGGTTGGAAGAAACATGGGAAAGCGCCCCGACTGGAAGAAGGCTGTGGTGCTTCTCAGAGAAGGCAATCGGATCGACTTTTTCGAAGGCGCATAGCACCCTTCCAGGGGCAGGTCGTTCCTTGAGGAGCGTTGAGAAAGTAGGAACAAGTTCTAAGTTAAGGCAGGTTGTCTGGGGTCCGTCGTTTGTTGCTCAAGAGTTGGGATTTTGACCTGTCGGGGCATCTCACGCCATCGCAGAGCCTACGTATCTGATTGAGTAATTCTGACGGGTCCTTACAACTGACCACTGACACCGGACAACTAACGCTCGAGGATCGAGATCATGGCGATCAAAAAGTACAGACCCACGTCTCCAGCGCGGCGGGCCATGACTGGGGAGACATTTGAAGAAATCACTCGAAAAAAACCCGAGAAGAGTCTGACGAGGCCTCTGAGCAAGACGGGCGGGAGAAACTGTTATGGCCGAATAACTGCGCGCCATCGAGGTGGCGGACACAAGAGAAAGTTTCGAATCATCGATTTCAAACGCAATAAAAAGGGGATTCCCGCCACCGTCGCGTCCATTGAATACGATCCGAACCGATCCGCTCGGATCGCCTTGCTCCATTATGTCGATGGAGAGAAACGGTATATTCTGGCTCCGGCAAAACTGGGCGTGGGTGATCAGGTCATTTCAAGCGATGCAGCGGACATTAAACCTGGAAATGCTCTACCCCTGAGAAACATTCCCGTAGGGTCCACTATCCATAATGTGGAACTGAAAATAGGGAGAGGAGGCCAGATTATTCGCAGCGCAGGTACCTATGGTCAGTTCATGGCCAAAGAGGGTAAATACGCGCAGATCAAGCTGCCCTCCGGCGAAGTGCGAATGGTCCTACTCGATTGTATGGCCACGATCGGTCAGGTAAGCAGCTTGGAGCATGAAAACATCGATCTCGGTAAGGCAGGTAAGAAGCGCTGGTTGGGGAGAAGGCCGAGGGTTCGCGGGGTCGCCATGAACCCTGTGGACCACCCTATGGGCGGTGGGGAAGGAAAGAGTTCTGGCGGCCGACACCCTTGCACGCCTTGGGGTAAGCCTACAAAGGGCTACAAGACCCGGAAAAACAGGGCGACAGACAAGTACATCGTTAGAGCCAGAGGCTGATTGAGGGAACGAGAATGGCACGATCGATCAAAAAGGGGCCCTTTGTCGATGAGCATCTCTTGAAAAAAGTCAACCAGGCCATGGAAACCTCAGGCGGGAAGGTGATCAAGACCTGGTCACGGCGATCTACCATCATACCGGAGATGGTCGGTCTAACTTTTGCGGTTCACAATGGCAGGAAGTTCATTCCGGTCTTCGTCACCGAAGAAATGGTAGGCTATAAACTGGGCGAATTCTCCCCAACTCGAACCTTCTATGGTCATTCTGGAGATCGAAAAACACGGGTGAAAGGAAAGAAATAGGGTGGAGGTCCAGGCGAAAGCGAGGTTTATTCGAATATCTCCCAGAAAGGCCGGTCTGGCTGCTGACCTTGTTCGGGGCAAAATGGTTCAGGAGGCCCTGACAGATCTAGCATTCTGCCAAAAAGCCGGGGGCAGAATCATCACCAAACTCCTGAAGTCCGCTTTGGCCAACGTAGATCAGTTGGGAAACATGGATATGGACAGCCTTTTTGTCAAGCGAATTTCTGTCGATCAGGGACCGACCATGAAGCGGTTTCGTCCCCGTGCCATGGGGAGAGCGACACGGATTCGTAAGCGAACGAGCCACATCACGCTCATTTTGGACGAAAAGTAGAACTTAGGGACTTCGCCGCTCCCTTATGGAGTATTGGAGCAATAAGACATTGGAGTATTGGGTTGAGAAGATGGGCAAGGGGCTTTATGGTATTAGTTCCCACGATTCCATTACGCCAACACTCCATCGCTCGATGTGGATAGATTAGCCGTAACAGCAACTCGTGATTTCAATGAGATGCGGAAATTCAGAGATTTTTTGAGGAGGGACTGGTGTGGGACAAAAAGTTCATCCCGTCGGCTTTAGATTAGGCATCAACAAATCATGGGATTCCCGTTGGTACGCGGAGAAGGACTTTCCCCAACTCTTGAGCGAGGATATCCAAATTCGAGATTTCCTGAAGGGGAGGCTATTTCATGCGGGCGTCTCAAGAATCGAAATCGAGAGGGCGGCGAACAAGGCCAGAAAGGCCAAAGTCAATATCTATACGGTAAGACCGGGGATTATCATCGGCAAGAAGGGAGCGGAGGTAGAGAATCTGAGAAAGGCCCTTCAAAAAATGACTGGGAAGGAGATTTTCATCAACATCCAAGAGGTGAAGAAGGCGGAAATGGACGCCCAACTCATTGCAGAGAACGTTGCCCTTCAGCTTGAAAGAAGAGTCGCTTTCCGGAGAGCCATGAAGAAGGCGGTCACTTCTGCCCTCAAGATGGGTGCCCGGGGGATTCGGGTCGCCTGTGCCGGAAGACTCGGAGGAGCCGAGATGGCTCGTCGAGAATGGTATCGGGAGGGGCGGGTTCCTCTACATACCCTGCGGGCTGATATCGACTATGGTTTTGCCGAAGCCCAGACCACGTACGGGAAAATTGGAATAAAGGTCTGGGTTTACAAAGGAGAGATCTTCCAACAGAAAGAGGAAAAAAGCTAGGTCCGAAACCCTGGGGCGAAGGGGGATGGTGAGGGAGTGAGCCATGTTGGCACCCAAAAAGGTTAAGTATCGGAAACAGCAGAAAGGAAGAATGAAGACAGTTCGGACGGCTGGATGTACGCTCACCTTTGGGGACTTCGGCCTGCGAGCTCTCGAGCCGGGATGGATAACGGCCAGACAGATCGAGGCGGCCCGAATCGCCATGACGCGATTCATCAAGAGGAGCGGAAGGATCTGGATCAGGATATTCCCTGACAAGCCGACGACAAAGAAACCTGCAGAGACTCGCATGGGAAAGGGTAAGGGGCCTCCTGAGGATTGGGTGGCGGTCGTCCGGCCTGGAAGGATTCTGTATGAAATGGAGGGGGTTGATGAAGAGAGTGCAAGAGAGGCCCTTCGACTCGCCGCCCACAAGCTTCCGATTGCGACTCGGTTTACCTCGAGGGAGGTATTCACATGAAGGCTAGGGATCTCCGTGACCTAAGTCCCGATGAATTGAGAGGAAAGGAGAAGGATATCAGAGAGGAACTCTTCAATTTGAGATTTCAGCATGCGACCGGACAACTGGAAAACACCATGAGAATTCCTCAGCTGAAGAAAGACCTTGCTCGTACCAAGACCATTCTCAGGGAGAAGGAACGAGAACATAAACCCGGGAACGAGGTCGCAAACCAGAAGTAATGGGGTGGGCAGATATGAGTACACGGGGCATCAGAAAAACCCTCGTCGGTACTGTCACAAGCGATAAAATGGACAAAACCGTGGTTGTTGTGGTCAATCGGTTGGTCAAAGACCCAAAGTACAAGAAATACATTCGCAGGCGATCCAAGTACCAGGCTCATGATGGAAGTAACCAGTGCAGGGTGGGAGATCGGGTACTCCTCATTGAGACAAGGCCCCTCAGTAAGGAAAAACGCTGGCGCGTCAGGGAGATCATAGAAAAGGCAGTGTAGAAGCCGCGTGTTCGGGATGCGGATGAAGGGACGTCATCATGATTCAGATGCAAACCATACTGGATGTTGCGGACAATTCTGGGGCGAAGAAGGTCGGTTGCATCAAGATTTTGGGGGGAACTCGCCGGAAGTATGCTCGGGTTGGTGACGTCATTGTTGTCTCCGTGAAAGATGCCATCCCCAATTCAAAGATCAAGAAGGGTGAAGTCGTCCGGGCGGTAGTCGTCCGGACCACCAAAGAGGTTGGCAGGCCCGATGGATCATACATTCGATTCAATGACAATTCGGCTGTGCTGATTAATCCCCAGGGAGAGCCCATTGGGACGAGAATCTTTGGGCCGGTGGCCCGTGAGCTGAGAGCCAGAAGATTCATGAAGATCGTCTCTCTTGCTCCAGAGGTGGTCTGAGGAGGTCGAGGATCTTGAGCTCTCTAGCACACTCGGAGTCATCCATGAAGTATCAAAAACGAAATCTCAAGAAGAATGATTTGGTCATGGTCATTGCGGGGAAAGAGAAAGGAAAAAGCGGGAGGATTCTGCGGCTTTATACCAAGAAAGACCGGGCCATTGTGGAAAAGATCAACTTCGTCAAGCGACACCAACGCCCCAGCGGCCAGCAGAGGCAGGGGGGTATCATTGAGAAAGAAGCCCCCATTTGTTTATCCAATCTCATGCTGATCTGCGAAAGTTGCAACAAACCTGTCCGTGTTGGGAGAAAGGTGCTGGAGGATGGGAAGAGGGCGAGATACTGTAAGAAATGTGGAGAGATGACTGACAAATAGGAATCCGATGCCATGGCAACATTGAAGGAGCGATACCGGACAGAGATTGTTCCAGCCCTCCTCAAGCGGTTCAATTACCGGAACATCATGGAAGTCCCGAGGGTGGAGAAAATCGTGGTCAATATGGGTCTGGGAGAAGCGATTCAAAACATCAAGATCCTTGATGCTTCCACCAGAGAACTGGCCGCCATCACGGGACAGCGCCCTGTTGTAACCAAGGCGAGAAAATCGATTGCCCAGTTCAAGGTGAGAACGGGGATGCCCATAGGCTGTATGGTGACCCTGAGAAGGGATCGAATGTACTATTTTCTGGATCGTCTGATCAACGTCGCCTTGCCCAGAGTTAGAGATTTTAGGGGGCTTTCCCCGAACTCTTTCGATGGGAGAGGAAACTACACGCTGGGGGTAAGAGAGCAACTCATCTTCCCAGAGGTGGATTATGACAAGATCGAAAAGGCCAAAGGGATGAATATCTCGATCATCACAACGGCGAAAACGGATGAAGAGGCGAGAGAACTGCTAAGCATCATGGGAATACCCTTCAGAACGTAGGAGGTTGGCGTTGGCAAAAAAGTCTTTGATCGTAAAATCCAAGAGGCCAAAAAAGTTCTCTGTCCGGCAGTATAATCGTTGCGATGTGTGTGGACGGCCAAGGGGGTTCTATCGCCGATTCAACATGTGCCGCATTTGTTTGCGAAAATGTGCATTGACAGGAATGATTCCTGGGATGATGAAATCCAGTTGGTAGGTTTCTGGAAAATCAAAACGCTTTCTCTAGGATCGCACTCGATTCTCAGTGTGTGAGGAGTCGGAAGATGTCCTTATCAGATCCCATAGCCGATATGCTGACCAGAATCAGAAATGCGAGTAATGCCAGGCACGAAAAGGTCGATATCCCTGCTTCAAGGATTAAAAATGAGATTGCAAGGATCCTTAAAGAAGAGGGGTACGTAAAGAATCTCAAGATTATCGATGACAAGAGACAGGGTATTCTTCGGATTTATCTCAAGTACGATGAGCATAACAGAGGGGTTGTCAATTTGAAACGTATCAGCAAGTCGAGCCGCAGAGTCTATGTCGACAGACTGCATATCCCACGGGTCCTCAATGGACTCGGCATATCGATTCTGTCGACATCAAAAGGGATGCTAACCGACAGACAGGCACGGAAGGCCAATGTCGGGGGTGAGGTTCTCTGCGACGTGTGGTAGACCTCAGTAGGGGAAGCAAATGTCTCGAGTTGGAAAGATGCCGATTCCGGTTCCGCCGGAAGTGAAAGTGCGCCTGTCCAAGGAAACCATTCAGGTTACCGGACCCAAAGGACAGCTCGAGCGTCGACTGCCGGGGGGAGTTTGTGCCGTTGTGGAGGACAATCAGATCGTGATCCAACGGCCCGATGATTCCAGACAGGCCAAAGCGATTCAGGGATTGACAAGAACCTTGCTCTCCAACATGGTCATCGGAGTCTCCCAGGGATTTGAAAAGAAACTGGAAATTGTAGGGATTGGGTATCGGGCTGACCGGCAAGAAAAGGGGCTGCTCCTCACCCTGGGTTATTCCCGGGCTATCCACTACGCCGTGCCTCCTGGAATCGAAGTGATTGTGGAGAAGCAGGTCGGTCTGACGGTGAGGGGAATCGACAAAGAAGAGGTTGGAGCCGTGGCGGCCAAGATTCGCTCCTTCAAACCCCCTGAACCCTATAAGGGAAAGGGGATCAGGTACGTTGGAGAGCGTGTACGGCGTAAGGTGGGAAAGGCCAAAGCATAGATTACGTAGGAGGTTGTGGTGACGGGAGAGAATCCAAGAGTCGTAGCCCGACTGAGACGGAGGCGAAGTATCCGAAAAAAGATCAGGGGAACCGGCGAGCGGCCCAGGCTTAGCGTTTTTAGAAGCACCCGTCATATCTATGCGCAGATTATTGTCGATACGTCAGGGGAGACTTTGGTCAGCGCGTCTACCCTGTGCCGTGAGATCAGAGAAGGGCAAAAGCCCTTGGGAAACGTCGAGGCGGCCAAAAAGGTGGGATCCCTTATCGCGAAGCGTGCCGTGGAACGACAAATTCAAACCGTCAGTTTTGATCGAGGAGGGTACCGCTATCACGGACGTGTGAAGGCTCTGGCTGAGGCAGCGAGAGAGAGCGGGTTGATTTTCTGACCCAGGGGTGGAGAAGGGAAGCGAGAGACGGAAAGGTGAGGTGATTCGAGGAGGAGTCCATTGGGGATAATCGAGTTTGAACAGCAAGAGCTGATCGACAAAGTCGTCCATATCAAGCGAGTGGCAAAGGTCGTCAAGGGCGGAAGGAGGTTCAGCTTCAGTGCTTTGGTCGTTGTGGGAGATGGAAACGGACGGATTGGCTGGGGGCTGGGTAAAGCCAACGAAGTGCCCGAGGCCATTCGAAAGGGGATTGAACACGCCAGGAAGAACCTGATTGAGGTTCCCATTGTCAACAAAACCATCCCCTACCAGGCGATTGGTCGATTCGGGGCGAGTCGGGTGCTCCTCAAACCCGCGTCGGACGGGACAGGGGTGATCGCGGGCGCTGCAACCAGAGCCGTGGTGGAAACCGCTGGGATAAAAAACATTCTGACCAAGTCGCTGGGATCTAATAACCCCCATAATCTGATCAAGGCAACCTTTGACGGTCTTCTCCAGCTGAAGTTACCTGAGGAGATCTCCCAGAAAAGGGGGAAGAAAGTTGCCGAGATTCTGTAAAAGGGAAGAGGCATGTCTCAGGAGATCAGAATCAAACTCATAAAAAGTGGCATCGGCCGTCCCAAGAAACACAGACTGATCCTCAGAGGTCTGGGGTTGACCAAGCTCAACAAGACGGTAACCCGGGAGGACACGAGGGAGATCAGGGGAATGGTCAAGAAGGTCAGTCATCTCGTTGAGGTGATTGAATAGAGGGGTTCTCATGAAGCTCGATGGATTAAGTCCTGTCCCGGGATCGAGGAAAAGGAGAAAGCGCGTGGGAAGGGGCCCAGGTTCGGGACACGGGAAGACCGCCTGTCGGGGTCAGAAAGGTCAGAACGCCCGCTCAGGTGGGGGTGTCCGTCCGGGTTTTGAAGGGGGCCAGATGCCCCTTCAGAGGAGGACGCCTAAACGGGGATTCACCAATATCTTCAAGAAGCGCTTTGCTATTGTCAATGTTAGAGACCTCAACAGATTTGATGCCAATAGTCTGGTGGATCCTGCGGCCCTGAAGGAAAAGGGAATCATAAAAGGGGTCCATGATGGCGTAAAAGTCCTGGGTATGGGGGACATCCAGGTCCCCCTCACCCTTCGGGTGCACAGAATCAGTTCATCTGCTGCCAAAAAAATCGAAAAAGCGGCGGGTCGGGTCGAGGTGATTTCTTGGTAGGGGGCTTCCAGAATATCTTCAAGATTCCTGAGTTGAAGAGGCGGCTCATCCTCACGTTTCTTCTCCTCGCCGTCTATAGGATCGGGGTACACGTTCCCACGCCGGGAATCAACTCAGAGGCCTTGGCGAGTTTTTTTGCTCAGGCAAAAGGAACCATCTTCGGCCTGATTGACATGTTTTCCGGTGGGGCGCTCGAAAGGCTTTCCGTCTTCGCCCTGGGAATCATGCCTTACATCAGCGCCTCCATCATTCTTCAACTCCTCACCGTGGTCGTTCCCTATCTGGACCGTCTCAGCAAAGAAGGGGAGGCGGGGAGAAAAAAGATCACCCAGTACACCCGGTATGGAACGGTCATCCTCAGCATTATTCAGGGATTCGGGATCGCCGTGGGGCTCGAGACCATGGGGCAGGGGGGACAGCAGTTTGTGTACACGCCGGGATGGAATTTCAGGTTGTTGACCGTCATTACCCTCACCGCGGGGACTGCGTTTATTATGTGGCTGGGAGAGCAAATCACCGAAAGGGGCGTCGGCAACGGTATCTCTCTCATCATCTTCGCAGGAATTGTGGCGAGGCTTCCCGGTGCCATTGGAAGAACCTATCAACAGGTCTCTCTAGATCAGATGAGTATCTTTAAACTGATCCTCCTCTGCGTCATGATGGTCCTCGTGGTGGGAGCCATTATTTTTGTTGAGACCGGTCAGCGACGACTTCCTGTTCAGTATGCCAAGCGAATCGTCGGAAGGCGTGTCTATGGCGGCTCGAGCACGCACCTTCCCCTAAAGGTCAATACTTCAGGAGTTATCCCGGCAATTTTTGCCTCGTCTATTCTCATGTTTCCTTTGACCATCGTCAATTTTCTGCCCGGCGGCGTCAAAGAAGCCTATCCTTGGGTCAACAGTCTGGTTGAGAGTCTTGGGCCGGGCCGATGGATATACAATACTCTGTATGTCGGTTTTATCATATTCTTCTGCTATTTCTATACAGCGGTTACGTTTAATCCTGTTGATGTGGCCGACAACATGAAGAAGTTTGGCGGTTATATCCCTGGAATCCGACCGGGCAAGAAAACAGCAGAATACATCGACCGGGTTCTAACCCGCATCACCCTGGGGGGGGCCCTGTATGTTTCTGCTGTCTGTGTCCTCCCCACGTTCTTGACATACCGTCTTGGCGTTCCTTTCTACTTCGGAGGAACCGCCCTGCTTATCGTCGTGGGCGTTGCCCTAGATACAGTTCAACAGGTCGAGTCCCACATGCTGACTCGGCATTACGAAGGCCTGATGAAAAAGGGCGGAAGGATCAAGGGACGGCGGCGGTAGATGGGTTTTGCCGGACCGCAAGGCTGAGGGTATCATGCCGAAGGAAGATGCCATACAGGTGGAGGGAAAAGTCCTGGAAACCCTTCCCAACGCCATGTTTAGAGTGGAACTGGAGAATGGCCATCGGGTGCTGGCCCACATTTCGGGCAAAATGCGAATGCATTTTATCAAAATCCTTCCTGGGGACACGGTGACAGTAGAACTCTCTCCCTACGACCTGAGTCGGGGGCGAATCACGTACCGGTCGAAGTAAGGTCCCATTGGCCCTGTTGGGCGGGCGCTTGGAGGGAAGAGCTCCGATTGATTTGTTATGGTGTATGATTGGGTAGGCCCTAAGGGGACTTGACTGGAGGCATTCCTGAGGGGCAAAAACCCTACGAGGGATAGACTGATCGTCGCGGGAGAGATCCTGCAGAGGGAGAAAGGAGAGGCCCTCGTGAAAGTCAAAAGCTCGATCAGAAAAATCTGTGACAAATGTAAGATCGTCAAACGCAAAGGTGTCCTTCGAGTCATCTGTGAAAACCCCAAACACAAGCAGAGGCAGGGATAGGATAGATCCGGGAAACCCTCGTACCGATTTTGCCCATTCCATGGGCAGAGACGAAAAAGAAAAAAAAGGAGGCAAGCGTGGCACGAATCGCTGGCGTCGATCTACCAAGGGATAAGCGGACTGAAATCGCCCTGACCTATATCTATGGGATTGGAAGAGGGACGGCTCAGAAAATCCTCACGGAGGCCAATGTCGATTTCGACGTCCGGGTTAAGGAGCTCAAAGAGACCGAGGTGGTCAGCATTCGAGACATCATCGATCGCAAGTACCGGGTCGAGGGAGACATGCGTCGCGAAGTGGCCATGAACATCAAGAGACTGATGGACATGGGATGTTACCGCGGCCTTCGCCACCGAAAGGGACTCCCTGTGAGGGGCCAGCGAACTCATACGAATGCTCGAGCCCGAAAGGGGCCCAGAAGGGCTATCATGGGGAAGAAGAAATAGAGGGAACGATCATGGCAAAAGCGAGAGCCAAAGGAACAAGGAGGAAAGTCAAGAAGAATGTCCAGAACGGTATTGGTCACATTCAAGCGACTTTCAACAACACCATTGTGACAATCACTGATGTGAATGGGGATGTTGTCGCCTGGTCAAGCGCCGGGTCAAAGGGATTCAAAGGATCCAGAAAAAGTACTCCCTTCGCCGCCCAGTTGGCTGCCGAGGATGCCGCGAAGAAGGCCATGGAACATGGTATGAAGGCTATTGACGTGTACGTCAAAGGGCCAGGATCTGGGCGGGAATCAGCGCTCAGATCTCTCCAAGGCGCTGGACTTAGGGTCAATTTGATAAAAGATGTAACACCGATTCCCCATAACGGCTGCCGCCCTCCCAAGCGAAGGCGTGTCTAGAGAGGAGGAAGTAACGTGGCCAGATACACAGAGTCTGTTTGCCGGCTCTGCCGAAGAGAAGGGATGAAGCTGTTTCTCAAGGGAGATCGGTGTTATTCAGACAAATGCAGCGTGGAGAGGAGGAGTTATCCCCCCGGACAACACGGCCAGAGACGGGGCAAGTTCTCTCCTTTCGGGGTTCAACTCCGTGAAAAACAGAAGGTGAAGCGGATGTATGGCCTTCTAGAAAAGCAATTTCGCGGCTATTTTGAAAAAGCCGATCGACAGAGGGGAATCACTGGGGAGAACCTCGTGATCCTCCTCGAAAGGCGACTCGATAACATGGTCTACCGTATGGGCTTTGCAAATTCCCGAAACGAGGCACGCATGCTTGTTCGGCAGAATCATTTCCTGGTCAATAAGAAAAAGGTGAACATCCCTTCCATCCTCACAAATCCCGGAGATGTTATTGAGGTCAGTGAAAAAAGTCGGAAGGTGACCCGAATTCAGGAGGCGATGGAATCGGTTGCCGGGCGAGGGATTCCTTCTTGGCTTGAATTGGATAAGAACCGCTTCACCGGTACAATTAAGGCCTTGCCTATGAGAGAAGAACTGACCATGCCGATCCAGGAGCAGATGATCGTAGAATTGTATTCAAAATAGAAAAGAATCGCTTTGGGAATAGGGAGAAAGAATGCAGAGGAATTGGAAGGCACTGATTAAGCCCAAGAGGCTAGAGGTTGAAAAAGAAAGTCTCACACCCTTCTATGGGAAATTCGTTGCCGAGCCTTTTGAGAGAGGATTTGGGACGACTCTAGGGAATTCCCTGCGCCGTATCCTCCTCTCGTCCCTCCAGGGTGCGGCCATCGTCTCCGTGAAGATAGACGGTGTCCTTCATGAGTTTTCCACGATTCCGGGAGTGAAAGAGGATGTGACCGAGATCATTCTCAATCTCAAGGGCGTAATGATCAAACTTCACGGATCCGGGCCAAAGACCGTCCACTTAAAGCAAAAAGGGGAGGGGGAGGTCACGGCCAGGGAAATCGTGTGCGATAGCGATGTGGAGATGCTCAACCCGGACCACCATATTGCCTCCCTGTCTGGGGACGCCAACATCAACGTGGAAATGGTCATCAAGACAGGAAAGGGATACATTCCGGCCGAAAGGAACAAGGAGGAGGATCAGCCTATCGGGACGATTCCCATGGACGCCATCTTTTCCCCTGTGAGGAAGGTCAACTATACGGTGACCAATGCCAGGGTGGGCCAGATAACCGATTATGACAAGCTGACCTTGGAGGTATGGACGAACGGGAGCACATCTCCTGAAGATGCGGTCTCTATCGCGGCAAAGATCCTACAGGATCAACTGAGCATTTTCATCAATTTCGAGGACGGCGACGAGCCTAGGGATTTGGAACATGAGAAACCTCCTGAAAAGCTGAATGAGAATCTCTTCAAGACCGTTGATGAACTGGAACTATCTGTTCGGTCTGCAAATTGCCTTAAGCATGCCAGCATCAGGCTAATTGGTGAACTCGTTCAGAAAACGGAACAGGAAATTCTGGCCACCAAAAACTTCGGCCGGAAGTCCCTGAACGAGATCAAGGAAATCCTGGCTGAGATGGGCCTGGGTTTAGGCATGAAGTTGGAGAATTTTCCAACCAAACCAAAAGAAGGGGACGAAGAGGCGAAACCCTCTGATGCATGAGAAGGGGAATGAACCTACCTTAGGTCTACGGCCAAGAGAAAATGAGACACAGAAAAAGCGGAAGAAAACTGAATCGGACCTCCAGCCATCGCCATATGATGTTGAGAAACATGGTGACCTCCTTGCTGGATCATGGACAGATCCAGACGACCTTGGCAAAGGCAAAGGAGGTGAGAAGACTCGCGGACAGGATCATCGTCATGGCAAAAGCCGGAGACCTCCATTCTCGGAGGCAAGCCTTGGCTGTTCTCACCCATAAAGGGGTGGTGAAGAAACTGTTTTCTGAGATCGGTCCACGTTTTGGAGATAGGACGGGCGGATTCACTCGCGTTGTTAAACTCGGTAGTCGCCTGGGGGACGCTGCTCCCTTGTCTGTGGTCATGCTCACCGAGTCGACATCTCCGGGAACTGAAAAAAAGAAAAAAACGGCCAAGGCGCCTCCCAAGACGGGTAAACCTCCCAAAGCCAGAAGCAAGGAAGGGAAAACCCAAGAGAAAGGACCCAAGAAGGCTGAAGAAACCGGAAGTTAAGGCGAATCCTCGAATAAGAGACCCTCTCCTAGAGGGAGAGAACACAGAAAAGAGCGAAGGCCCCAGAAGCTGAGGATGCCTGAACTCCTGCCAATGAGCGTGGTTAGCCGGGAGCAGGTCAAATGGCGAAATGGGTCGGAGGGATAGGGTGGTTTTTGTGGGGTCTTTTGTGTCTTCTCGTTTTTTCCCATCTTCTCTTTCCCTACGAAGCACTCGGGAGGCGAATCCTTTTCATCCTTGAGCAGAAAACCCCGTTGGTCGCTCGGCCCTCAGAAACAAGGGGGCAGTTCCTGGGTATTCGATGGACCTCGGTTGAGGTATCATCATCCAAACAAGAGAACTTCCCTCCCATTGAGGTTCGAAACTGGGTCATCCAACTTCGCCCCTTATCCCTTCTGTTCGGTCGGCTTTCCGTGGCCTCCCATGGGACCGTTAGAGGGGGGTCTTTTCACATGGACCTCGTCGTGGGAAGAGAAGGCCACCGCGGTCAGGTTGAGTGGAAAGGCCTTCAAATCGATCGGTTCCCCATTCCCCTGATGGAACAGGCCTCTTTTGGCGGGATTGCCAGCGGGAGCATCCGATGGGAGAGGCCCGCTCAGAGGTTTGACGGAGAGGCCGTGATTGAAATGCAGGAGGGAAGGATCAAAAACGCCCAGCTTGCTGGCTTGAGTTTGCCGCTCCTCGATTTGGGGGAGGTAGGAGGCCAGATGGCCTGGAAGGGAGAGAAGATCGATCTAAAGGAGATTTCAATTGCTGGAAGAGACCTAACAGCACGGCTTACAGGAAGCGTTCAGGTTCAAAACCCTTTTACGAGAAGCAATGTGGCCTGTCGTCTGGAGATAGGGTTGGCCGAAGCCTTACTGAGCCGTTATCCCATGATCAGGCCTCTCCTCGGACACGGGCCAGGCAAACCCGAACCCCTCGTCATGACCATCAGTGGAACACTGGAAACTCCGCAAATCTCCCTAAACCGATGAGAAACCTCCCCTTCCGTCTCCAGACAGACTCTCATCTGCTTCAGTCTCGTGGCGACGATCCGGGACGGTTTTGGATTGCCTTTTTGCTCGAGAGAAGATAGGCCAGGTTATCCAGGACAGTCGTGAAAAAGACGTTCTTCACGATGAATTGCTCTGGAACATGGATCTGGGTGGGGGCGAAGTTGAGTATTCCCCTGATGTCAGCCTCTACCATTTGATCCGCTACTTTCTGGGCTTCGGAAGCGGGGGTGGTTATGATGCCAACCTCAATGTGTCTTTCTCTGACAATCTCCTTCATTCGATCTGGGTGGATGATTTCTATGGGTTTTCCGAGTTTTTCGGAGACCCTTCCAATGACTCTAGGGGGATCGATATCAAAGGCAGCCACGATTTTGTAGTTCTGCTTTAAGAAATCCTTATAGAGGAGAAGGGCAGAACCCAGGTTTCCAATTCCGACAATTGCCATTTTCCACTCTTTATTCAGCCCCAGGATCCTCTTGATATCTTGGGTCAGTTCGTTGGCATAGTATCCCACTCCCCGAATACCGAACTCACCGAAATAGGCAAGATCTTTTCGAACCTGAGCCGCATTGACCCCGCACTGAGCAGCCAGTTGAGCCGACGAAACGACTTTCTCACCCTGTCGAATCAGATTCTCCAGACACCTCGAATACCGCGATAACCTTCTGATCGTCGCCTCTGGAACCTTCAAGAACTTCAATTTGTACCTCCCTTCACAAAGGGGCCCCAAAAAAAAGCGCCTCGATTCTTATCAAACGCCGCTTCATCCCGATCCACCGTCACCCATCGAACCATGATTTTGCCAGGTTTCAAGACGGGTTCCCCGAGAATGCATTTCAAGCAGGGGTAGGACCCCTTTTGCGGATTGGTGCAAGAGGCAAAAGGAAGTCGGTCATTTCAGGGCTTTGAGCTTAGCTTCTGCGATTTTTGCCTGTTCTGTTTTGGGATACTTCCTGATTAGGTTTTCCAGGATAATTCGCGCGTCAATTCTGTCCCCGAGTTCCTGAAAGGCCAATGCCTGTTTGAGAAGGGCATCGGGGAGTTTGTTACTATCAGGGTATTTCTTGATGACATCCTCATAGGCGATGATTGCTTTCTCATACTGATGACTTTTGAAATAGATCTCCCCAATCCAGAACTGAGCATTGTCGGACAGGGGCGTGTCCGGGTTTTCTTTGAGAAAGGAGCGAAACATCTCCTCTGCCCTACTCAGATTGTCCGACTGAAAAGCCTCATAAGCCTCACGATAGGCTTTTTCCACATCCGATGGCACCTCGCCGCCGGGAGGGGCTTCTGAAGGGGCCGGTCGTTCCATCTCGCTGGGTGCCAGGCCTTCAACCCGACCAACCGTTGGAGACGGTTCTTTGACCCCTTCACCGCTGGCCATCAGCTGATCGATTTTGACCTCCAGGTCATCGAGTTTTGTCGTAAAGCGTGTCTCCACATCGTCAAGCCTCCCGGCCGTCCTGGTCGTGAGCTGATGATCGTCCCCTACCGTCGCCCTCAGGCTATCTAGATCCCTTCTGATGGTCTGCAGCTCGACCGCTATGTCTGCTTGTCTCTTCCGGTCCTCCAGAGAGCCTGTTGCCTGAGGGGGTGGAGCGGTCCTCGTGTCTGTGATCTCATTTTGCAGGGCATCGATCTGTCTCTGAAGGGTTTGGATATCCCTCCTAATATACTCCATGTCTTGGGTAGCGCATCCATCGAGGTAGAGGAACAGAATCGGGAAAAAGAAGGACAGGGAGATTAAACTGTACCGTTTCACCTTGCACCCCTGAAAGCCCTTTGGCATTACCACCATCCCTCTGCTCAAATGGGCTTATCTGGAAAGGATCACGAAATGCCCCCGCCTGTTTTTCGCCCAGGCCTCTTCGTTATGCCCTAGGTCGACAGGCAATTCCTCTCCGTAGCTAATTGTTGAGAGCCGGTTTGCCGGAACCCCCAGAGTTATCAAATAGCTCTTGGCACTCATGGCCCGTCGCTCACCCAAAGCCAGGTTGTACTCGTTGGTGCCCCGTTCGTCACAGTGGCCTTCGATCTGAATTTTTGCCTCAGGAAACTTGAGAATAAACTCAGCGTTTCTCACGAGTGTCTCCCTCGTTTCCGCGCTCAAATCGTAGCGGTCGAAGGCAAAGTAGATGTCCTTGAGCATGGAACTCTCGAAAACCTCTCCCTCAATGCCGGGATATTTCTTGGTCTGAAGGCTGGCCTCAATCTGCTCTTTCTCCGTGGGCATCTCTCCTTCCCCCATGGCCGGGCCTCGCCCCGCTTCGACCCCTTCTGGCCTTGTGGCCTTCTCGGCGCCTTCGTCTATGATCACCTTTTTCTGACACCCAACAGAGAGAAAGACTGCAAAGCCTATCAACACAAAAGCAACGACGACTCTCATGGACATTATCTTCCTCCTTTCGGTTTTGCCGCTGTTCCTACTCCATCCTGGGAGACCAGCTAGGTTGAGTCTCTCCTCCCCTGTCCCGGGTCAATTGCCGCTGGTTGGTGCCGTTGGCATTCATGACAAAAATGTGAGGGTCTCCCTCCCGGGTTGAACTGAAGGCGATGTAACGGCCATCAGGCGACCAGACCGGGTCTTCGTTGCTCCCAGCCTCTGACGTGTGCATCAGGTTTTCGGAACCGTCGACCCTGATGGTGAAGATATCAAAGCGACCGTTCAATCTCCCACAGTATACGATGCGGTCGCCCCGGGGGGACCAATCAGGAGAGGCATTGTAGCTACCGCTATAGGTCAACCGGGACGTCTCTTTCGAGGATAGGTCCATGACGTAGATTTGAGGGCTCCCCGTCCGATCTGAAACAAATGCCAGCCTTTTACCATCAGGGGACCATGCAGGGGAAGCCTCGTTGTAACGGGTCTGGGTCAGCTGAACCAGATTGGATCCGTTTCGATTGATCAGGAAGATCTCAGAACTCTCCCCTTTTCTCATCATGAGGGCCAATCTCTTGCCGTCTGGAGACCAGGAGGGCGCCGCGTTGAGCCCGGCCGCTCCAAGGAATAGTCTCTCTTTCCGGTTGGTTAGATCCGTAAAGTAGAGGTCCGGGTTCCTTCGTTTGAACCCGGTATAGGCAACGGTCTTGCCATCGGGGGACCAAGCCGGAGAAAGGTTGATTGACTGGTTCGAGGTGATCTGCTGGGCATTGTGTCCATCGAAGTCGACGGCATGGATCTCTTTATTTCCTGTGTGCTTGGAAACAAAAGCGATTTGGGTTTCCAAAATCCCCTTTTCCCCTGTGACCTGACGGATAATCTCATTTCCCATGCGATGAACGATCTTTCGAAGATCCCCCACATTTCCATTGTACCGCCCTGCGGTCAGGCTTCTTTCAATGAGGTCCAAATACCAGAAATGGACATTGATCCGATTCCTCTCCTGTAGGAATGTTCCCCACACGAGAGCCTCTGCCCCGGTTTCAAGCCATCTCCCAAAATCCTCATTGGAGAGTTGCTCTGCGGATTGCCATTGGGGATAGTTTTCCGGTTCAATTATGTCAAATAAGCCGGATATTGTCAAATCATTGGAAAGGACCGTGTAAACCGACTTGGCAGAATTCCCCGATACGGGAGACAGATCCTCGATACCGGCAATCGCAATTGGGAAGGGACGGAATGTCGGGCTTCCAATATCAATGTAAACCTTGGTGAATCCAAGATCTGGAAACAAAAGCAGAAGAGCTGCAACAGGTGGCAAAAAAACCCTTTTCATCTGGGCTCCTAGCGTGAGCATTGAGTCATTAGCGATCACCATTCGGTCTCTTCACAGATGACACCCCTCCGCCTTTCAACCCCGTGAGATCATCAGGTTTGGAATCCTTCATTCTCGTGTCTTGACCGACAGATACCGATCGCCTTTCTTCGTTTTGTCGATGGCTGAGCGCTCACCTCCTAGGAACTCAGCCCAATGGTGACCTCGAGCCTGTCCTCCCTTAACTCTTCGGGAAAGGGGGGCAGGGGGGTGGACTTCTTGACGGCTCTCACCGCAAATTCGTCGAACAGGGCGTTGCCCGAGGGCTTTTCGATGACGATTTTCGTAATCGCTCCATTCCTATGGATTTGAAGACCCAAGTCGGTGGTTAGGGTTCCTAAGTCCTCCATCTGGTTTTTCAGGAGGCTCCAGTTTGCCCGTATCCGGGCGGCAACGGCTTCGAAATACGCATTTCTTTTGGTTTCACTGACTCTTGAAATCCTCTGCTCCTGCGCCTCCAGGTTCTGCCGCGCGGTCACCCTTCTTTTGATTTCATCGATGGATCTCTGAACGCGTTTGAGGGAGGGTTCTTTCTTGGATTCCCTTTTTCTTTCAACTGCTTTCTTTGGTTTCTTTCTCGGAGGGGCCGCCTTCTTTTCATGCTGGGCTGGTTCTTTCGGGGCCGGTTTCTTCTTTGGAGGTTGAACCGTTGGGGTTTTTTGTTGAGGCTCGGGCTGGGTGACCAGAGACACCTGGAAAAGGGGTGTATACTGTTCTCTGGCCGAAATCAAAGGGAAAACCATCAGGGAGATGATAATGACCAGGTGAATTAGAATTGACACACCCAGTGCTTTGTGAATCATTCTCACGGAACCTGTTTTCCACAAACCACCCTTGGCCACAGCTTCTCTCTGTCCCAAGAATTCATTCTCCCACCTTGTCAATGTACCGACTGAAACCGCCCCCGTCAACCCCGAAGCAAAAAGTCAGGCTGATAAGCGTGTGTTGTCGGTTGTCCCTTCCTAGGGATCCGAGATCCCGATATTCTTTACGGCAAGCATACGTTCTTGCCCAGATCGGCCTCGATGACCCTTTCATCCTTTGCGACGACTTGGGCAGGGCCCTTCGTGATTTCCTCCCCGGGGTGGAGGACCGTGATCCGGTCCGAAATCCCCATAACCGCCCTGATGACGTGCTCTACAACGACCAAGGTCTTCCTCCCTCTTCACGCCTTTCCGCCCGGGTTTGCAAGGAGAGAGGGAAAAAACGTTAACATTATGATCCATGAGACGGTTTCTCCTTAGACAAGACGCACGAACTAGGTGTCTGTAACTTAATAATTGTTTATGGGACAGTGATTTTTTTTTGAAACGACCCTTGACATCATCCGATTCTTCCGCTAGAATTATTAACAGTATGAATGAAAAGAGCCTCGAAAT
>CAYGBW010000147.1:0-17215 GCA_964348185.1 uncultured Thermodesulfobacteriota bacterium
TGATCCCTCCCACGAGGTATCCGGTCAGCCGTTGTGCGTCGCGCTCACTGGCCATCTCAGCCCCCTTGACACCAATCGATCTGGCCAATTCTTTTAGGGAGACATCCTTGGAACCCGATATGAGCACGAAGACGAACCGTCTATCCGAGAGTTGTACCACGAGGGTTTTGAGCATGGGATCGAGAGGGACGCCCAATGCCTTGGCTGCGTGTTCCGAGCCCTTCTTGCGGAAATCATACTCGAGGGATTCGAAGGAGATTCCCTGTTCAATGAGGAGCCGCTCGCCTCTGCTGGACACGATGGCTATCCCTCCACACCAAAACCATCGCCCTGCCTCAAAGGGTGCGATCCACGTCGGAGGCGAGGTAGTTCTGTTTGTAGTCGAGCTTATTGAGGGCATTGATGTATGCCTTGGCGCTGGCCACAATGATGTCCGTATCGCTCCCCCGACCAATCACCGTGAGCCCGTCCTTTTCTAGGGTACACGTAACAGCGCCCTGGGCGTCCGTGCCTCCGGTGATGGCGTCCACCTCGTAGCGTACCAGGTTGCTTGTGTCCCCAGTGATCTTCTTGATCGTCTTGAAGGCCGCATCCACCGGGCCGTTTCCCAGATCAGCAGCCTTGATGACCTTGGCATCGATTTCCATCTGGACCGTGGCCGTGGGGATCAACTCGCTTCCACAGGTGACGGAGAGAAAGGTGAGTCGGTACCTGTCGGGTATCTGGATGATCTCGTCAGCGATGATCGCTTCAATGTCCTCGTCGTACACCTGTTTCTTCAGATCGCAGAGATTCTTGAACATCTGAAAGGCCCTTCCCATCTGATCGTCGGTGAGATCGTAGCCGAGGGTTCTCACTCGATCGCGAAAGGCGTGTCGTCCGGAATGCTTTCCCAGGACAAGGGTGCTCTGGCTCAGGCCGATGGTCTCGGGGGTCATGATCTCATAGGTCGTCTTCTCTTTGAGCAGGCCGTCCTGATGAATGCCGGATTCGTGGGCAAAGGCGTTGGCTCCCACGATGGCCTTGTTGGGCTGAACCCGAATGCCGGTGATGGAAGTCACCAAACGGCTGGTCGGGTATAGCTGTTCGGTCCGAATCCGCGTGTCGAGACCGAACAGGTCTCTGCGGACCTTCAGACTCATGACGATCTCCTCAAGGGCGGTGTTCCCGGCCCGTTCCCCAATGCCGTTGATGGTGCATTCCACCTGCCGGGCCCCATTTCGGATGGCTGCCAATGAATTGGCCACGGCGAGACCGAGGTCGTTATGACAGTGAACGCTAATAACCGCGTCCCCGATGTTCGGGACATTCTCCCTGAGATACTGGATGAGATCGCCGAACTCTCCGGGAACCGTGTATCCCACGGTGTCAGGAATATTCACGGTGGTCGCCCCGGCGTCGATCGCTTCACCAAGCATCTGAGCCAGGTAACCCCAATCACTTCGTGTGGCATCCATGGCGGAGAACTCGACGACATCGGTGTAGGACTTGGCCCGCTTGACCGCTTTGACGGCCAATTTCAGGACTTCACTCCGGGACATTCTGAGCTGATGTTCCAAATGGATATCGGAACTGGAGATAAAGGTGTGGATCATGGGCTTGGCCGCGTCTTTGACAGCTTCCCAGGCGCGATCGATGTCCTTGAGATCTGCCCGCGCCAGTCCGGCCACGACGGTTTCCTTGATTTCCCCGGCAATCGCCTGAACCGCCTCAAAATCACCCTGGGAGGCCACGGGGAATCCAGCCTCGATCACATCAACGCCCAGGCTTTCCAACCGTTTTGCCACGCGGATTTTCTCAGCAACATTCATACTAAAGCCTGGAGACTGCTCCCCATCCCTGAGGGTGGTATCGAAGATTTTCACTGAATCTGACATGATACGCTCTCCCCTTCATCCTGTGTCTTGACGTGTTCTGGACATTTCATGGATCTCAAGCCCCGCAAAAAGGGCCTCCCTGAAGCCTTCTTCATCGGAGATTTCAAGTCTGATTCTCAGGACCCTGATGGGTAACCCCTCAAGATTCAGATTCTCTAGCCTGACCATATCCTTTTCCGTGGTCACAACCCATTCAGCCCCCGACATCATCTTCCCCATGGTTTCCAAGTCCCTTTCGGTGTATGGGTGATGATCTGGGAAAAGGATTTTCTCCACCAGGACCGCCCCGCGAGACTCAAGAAGCTCAAAAAAATACTCTGGTTTTGCGAGGCCGGCAAAAGCGAGGATTCTCTTTCCTTTGAGCCTTTCTGGGTCTTCCCGGTCTCCTGTCCTGGGATCAAAGAGATGTTCAGGGATGTATCGTCCTTGGAAGATACCGGCTTTGGGATTCCACTGCCTGAGTGTCTCATCGATCCTTCGAACCCGGTCCAGGTGCTCTGCTTTGGTAATGAGAAACTGATCGGCCCTCCTAAGACCCGCCAGCGGCTCCCGCAGAGATCCCAGAGGAAAGAGACGACCGTTCCCAAACCCCTCCCGACCATCCACAAGAAGGATATTCATATCCCGGTGGAGTTGAATGTGTTGGTAACCATCATCCAGTACGGCCACCTGCGTCTGGAAGCGCTCATAGGCCACTCTCCCGGATTTGTCTCTGCGCCGCCCCACCAGGACGGGGATACCCTCGAGGCGACGGGCCAGTAGATAGGGCTCATCTCCCCCCTCCCTTTGGGAGAGGAGCAGGGCCTTCCCATCAGACACAACACCGACCCCCTTCTCCCGTTTTCCCTTGTAGCCCCTGCTCAAAACGGAGACCCGCATACCGGCCCCCTTCAACGTGCGGGCGACATACTCGACTGTGGGGGTCTTTCCGGTCCCCCCCATCGTCATATTCCCCACGCACACGACTTTGAAGGGGAGTTTTCTGATGCGAAAGATTCCCCACCGGTAAAGGGCATATCGACCCTGAACAAGGACACGGTAAATCCCTGCGATAAGAGCGAGAAGAGAGAAAAGGATTGACCCCCGTTCCCTTGCCTCCATGAGGTGTCGAAACAAAAAAGGTCTCTGATCCATAGGGCATCTATCTAACCTGGCATATCCTTGCCAATTATCGGCCGGTGCGTCGATTGGATGGGTTCTGTACGGACCGCTTGCCAACCCCTGGATTTCGGTCCATGAGTCTTCTGGCTCCCCGTGCGATTGCAACCTGGCCCGTTCTGGCGATTTCCAGGATGCCAAAGGGTTTGAGTAGCTCAAGGATGGCGCTGATCTTGTCCTCATCCCCGGTCACCTCCAGGGTCAGGCTCTCGCGGTTGACATCCACGATCTTGGCCCTGAAAATGTCTGAGGTTCGCATGATCTCGGCTCGGTCCCTTTCTCTAGCACTCACCTTTATCAGCGCCATCTCCCGGGTGATGAAATCCCCATTGGCAGCGGTGAAGTTGACCACCCGAATCACGTCGATCAGCTTCCTGAGCTGCTTCATGATCTGTTCGATCTCGAGCCGATCTCCCACGGCCGTACAAGTGATTCTGGAGACCGTGGGGTCCATCGTCTCGGCGACCGCGAGACTATCGATGTTATAAGCTCTTGCGCTGAACATAGCCGCAATTCGGACCAGAACCCCCGGTTTGTTTTCAACGAGAATCGAAATCGTGTTTTTCATATCTCAATCCTCAAGCAGGAAATGTGAGTGGAATGACCTTCCGCGTCTTCCTTTTCGGTTCAGCCAGAATCATTTTGTCAATGCCATGACCGGCCGGCACCATGGGAAACACCTTCTCTTCAGGGTCCACATGAAAGTCCATAACCACTGGCTCTTTGACAGAGAGGGCCTTTTTCAGGCAGGGGACGACATCTCTTGGATGGTCGGCCCGCAGTCCAACCGCCCCATAGGCTTCGGCCAGTTTGACAAAATCGGGTTGGGCATCCATGGCGGTTTCTGAATATCGTTTGTCAAAGAAGAGTTCCTGCCACTGACGAACCATACCCAGGAAATGGTTGTTCAAGATGGCCACCTTCACAGGAATGCGGTACTGAACCGCTGTGGCGAGTTCCTGTACGTTCATCTGAAAACTACCCTCACCCGCAATGTCAAAGACGATCTGGTCTGGGAACGCCAGCTGCGCACCGATGGCCGCAGGGAGGCCGTATCCCATGGTTCCCAGCCCTCCTGACGAGAGAAGGGTTCGGGGGCGGGTAAACCGAAAGAATTGAGCCGTCCACATCTGATTCTGTCCAACCTCTGTGGCGATGATGGCCTGGCCCTTGGTCAAGCGATGGATCTGCTCGATGACGTACTGGGGTTTGATGACATCCTTGGAAGGTTCATAACACAAGGGGTGCGCTTCTGCATACTGACGGGCCTCTTTGAGCCAAGGGGTTCGACCGGCCTTCCAGACATCCCCATGATCCTTGAGTAACTTGACCATCCGGGCCAGCACGTTTTTGGCATCTCCCACGATAGGGACATCAACCGTGACGCTTTTGCTGATCGATGAAGGATCGATGTCCACATGAACGATCCGGGCCGAAGGGGCAAAGGTTTCGACGTTCCCGGTAACCCGGTCATCAAACCGGGTCCCGATGGCAATCACCAGATCGCTGTGGGTGATCGCCATGTTCGCCGCGTAGGTCCCGTGCATGCCCAACATGCCCAGAAAGAGGGGGTGATCGGCGGGGAATCCTCCAAGCCCCAGAAGGGTCAGGGTGACGGGTATCTGACCCAACTCCGCCAGTGCCAAAAGCTCATTGTGTGCGCCAGAATGAATGATCCCTCCTCCGGCATAAATGATCGGCTTTTTTGCTTTTAGAATCTCCTGGACAGCCATTTTGATCTGGCCTGGATGTCCCGAGGTAACCGGAGCGTATCCCCGGAGTTGAACCTTTTCCGGGTACTGAAATGGAGATTCTCCGGTGATAACGTCTTTGGGCAGGTCGACGACTACCGGTCCAGGCCGACCCGTACGGGCGATATGGAAGGCCTCCCGGAGGGTTCTGGCGAGATCCCCTGTGGTCTTCACGAGATAACTATGTTTCGAACACGTGCGGGTGATCCCCACAATGTCGGCTTCCTGAAAGGCATCGTTTCCGATCTGATTGGTCGCCACTTGCCCTGTCAGTACGACAACGGGGATGGAATCCATGAAGGCCGTTGCGACACCGGTGACGACATTGGTCGCTCCAGGTCCCGAAGTGACGAGGCAGACGCCGGTCTTGCCTGTCGACCGCGCATAACCATCGGCAGCGTGAAGGGCTCCCTGTTCATGGCGCACCAGGATGTGCTTGATCTGGGGATAGTTCATGAGTTCATCGTAAAGATGGATGACCGCGCCTCCGGGGAAGCCGAATATGAATTCGACGTCCTCATTGAGAAGGCTCTCAAATACGATCTGTGCTCCGGTTCGCTTCTTCACGGTTTGCCTCCAAACATAGGGACTTTTCTCGCCAACGCCCAACAAAACCGCGGGCGGTCAAGGATAAATAAGAAAGCCGCAGGGTCCTTCCCACGGCTCCAAAAAAACAGGCCGTGGGGTGCTACCGCCCACGGCCTGTTTTCATCTACGAGATTACGCTTTCTTCCACTCAGCCGGTGGGCAGCCCCTCCTAAGGACCAGGGCCAAAAGGAGGCCCCAACGCGCTACAGTGACGAGAAGAATTGACCCAACCTGACCCATAGAATAGCCTGCCTCAAAGCTTTATCAACTCTATATAGCCCACGTGAATCCTCTTGTCAAGAGCTAATTTGTTATTTCACTTCCTATATGCGCCGGCGTTACTATTTGCCCATAATTCTTGGCGAAAGAGGAACCCTTGCACGTAGGGGCGGGCTTTACTCGTCCCGCCAGAGCCTCGGCGTAGGCGGATGCCCGCCCCTACAGAAGAAAGTCGGCTCCTTTGGATCACCTGCAGACATGTTTGTCGCTGTGTATAGGTGTAGACATACTTCTCAGAGAGCATAGGGAGGCGCCCAGGGAGGGGGAACCCTGTGGACAAGACCCTTGGAACCCGGTATGATAGGAGAAATTCATTGAAGGGTGAGAACTTCATGAAAATCGTCATGCTCGGTGCTGGAGCTATGGGAAGTCTCTTCGGGGCCATGTTGTCAAGGTCCGGAAAGGAGGAGGTATGGCTCCTGGATATCTGGGAAGAGCACATCGACCGGGTTAAGTCGCAGGGGCTTCTGGTAGAATCGGAGGGGACTGAGACGGTTTTCAAAGCAAGGGCAACGACCAATCCAGAGGAAGTGGGGGTCGCGGACCTGATTATCGTCTTTGTGAAGGCCTACATAACCAAGGAGGCTGTCGAATTTGGTCTCCCCATGGTGGGAAAGGAGACCCTGTTTCTAAGCCTCCAAAACGGCCTTGGAAACATCGAGAAGATAGAATCAGTCGTCGGGGAGACACCCGTGGTGGGAGGGGTAACGTCACAGGGGGCGACCATGTTAGGACCCGGCAGGATCAGGCACGGTGGGAAGGGCCCTACCTTTGTCGGGCAAATCGACGGGAAGGTCACCCCAGAAATAGAACGCATTGCCTCTCTCCTTATCGAGTCTGGGATTCCTACGGAAGTCTCCGACCACATTGAGCGCCTCATCTGGGAGAAGCTTCTTATCAATGTGGGGATCAATGCGGTAACGGCGATTGTCGGCTTGAGAAATGGGGAACTTCTCAACTTCGAGGAGACGAGGGCCCTCATGACCATGGCCGTGGAAGAGGCCGAGAGGGTGGCCCTGAAAAAGGGGATTCCTCTGGAGGGAAGCCCGGTGGAAAGGGTCTTTGAGGTCTGTGAGGCGACCGGCCGGAATCGCTCTTCCATGGGACAGGATATTGACAACAGAAGGCGAACCGAAATCGATTCTATCAATGGTGCCATCGTCAGAGAGGGAGAGGCTCTGGGAATCCCGACACCCGTCAATGCGACGCTGACATACCTCATCAAGACAATTGAGACCGGGTTCAGAGGCTAGTGCTTCGTGAAATGAAACCTCTGAATTGTGACGGGATGGTACCCGTAGTCTGTTGAGGGAATCGGGATTTAGTCGGGACGTGTTTTTATCTCTCACAGAGCCCACGGAGGCGCAGAGTTTTTGAGCCGAATCCTTGAGAGGAGGATTCAGCTCAAACGGCCATCCCGCTGTTGCGGGACATGTTTGCTGGCACAAATGCTTATGCTCCTGAACAGCGCTGGCTTGACTCAGGTTCCAAATGCCACGGTCCCGCCGCGGGAAGAGTTTTGTCTGATTTTTCCTCTCAAAAAATCAGACAAATTATTCATCTCTGAGACCTCTGCGGACTCGAGCAATCCCGGCAAACAGACGGGAGAGCGGGCGAGAGAAACCATAACAAGGAGACATCTCGAAAAATGGACAGGAAGAAAATCACCATCCCAGACATCCAAGAAAAGAAGAGGGAGGGCAAGAAGATCACCATGCTCACCGCGTACGACTATCCCACGGCCCTCCTGGTCGACCGGGCAGAGATTGATATGATTCTTGTGGGGGACTCTGTGGGCATGGTGGTCCTGGGCTATGAGACGACGGTCCCTGTAACTATGGAGGAGATGATCCATCACACAAAAGCGGTGACCCGGGGGGCCCGATTTGCCCTGGTTGTGGGTGACATGCCCTTCATGTCGTACAACACCTCTGTGGAGGAGGCCATCGCCAACGCGGGCCGTTTTATCAAGGAGGCAGGGGCCGATGCGGTTAAGCTTGAGGGGGGAAGAAACGTAGAAACCGTTGTTCAGGCCATTGTGAGAGCGGGGATTTCTGTCATGGGTCACATCGGCCTCACGCCTCAGACAATCGCTCAACTCGGAGGATTTAGGGTTCAGGGCAAGACCGGAGAAGCCGCGAAAAAGATCATCGACGATGCCAAGGCCCTGGAGCGGGCCGGAGCATTCTCCATTGTTCTGGAGGCGATACCGGCGGAGATCGCCCGGCGAATCACCGAGACTGTCACCATCCCCACAATCGGTATTGGAGCTGGAATCGAGTGCGACGGTCAGGTCCTGGTGTATCAGGACATGATCGGTCTCTTTGACCGGTTCGTGCCCAAATTCGTCAAGCAATACAGCCGGGTGGGCGACATCATGCTCGATTCATTCAAACAGTTCAAGGAGGAGGTGGAGAAAGGGATCTTCCCGGGCGAGGAGCACAGCTTTGGGATTGAGGAAGAAGAGTTAGAAAGGATTTAGGGGGCCGGGTTGAAGCCGATGGGCTTTCGAATGAGAGGGTCCGAGTCCCCATCTCATGGTTCCAAGAGCGTTGGCAGCAAGTCGATAACGATCTCCTTTTTGATGGACCAGAGCTCCGCCATGGTTTCCCGAACGCTTTCCCACGGAATCCCCGGTGTGCTGGCCGAGGTTTTCAGTGTTTCAAGAAGCTCTCCGGTCTTTTTCAACCCCATCATGTCGCCCATGACTTTCTGGACTTTTTTCCAATCCGGGTTCGAACTCTTCATCTCAGCGCTCAGGTCGGCCATCAGCTGGTCAACGGCCTCCTCCCGGGCCGAAGCAGACAAATGCTGCTTGGTGACAAGATTATAGCTGGGGTCGATCTTCTGGTCCATCATACCTCCTAGATCAGGGGAGGCTTGGAAGACTTGTCCTTTCCCCTTATCGTCGGTTGCTACCAGGGTCTTTTCAACGAGACTCTCTATCAGGGACTCTACCTGGGTCTCGTCCTGAGTGCCCTCTTCAGTGGATGTAAAAAAGAGTTCTCTTATCCTCTGATCGGCGGATGAACCGTCGTCCGGCGCCTTGGAGCGTGCCCCCGTTTTTTCCAGGATCTCCTCAACCTTATCGAGATCCGCCTTGAACCCCCGGATCGCCCCCTGAGTGACGACGTACTGGCTCCACATCTCGGCGCCTCGCTTGACGAATTCCAGCTGCTCGAACTCTTTGAGGCCCTTCTTGTTCCCCTTATGGGCGAGAAAATCCCTTATCTCGGCGACCCATTTCTTGACTTTGGGATGATCCGGGGCAACCGTTCCCACATTGCTACGGATGGACTCCAGATCTTCGAGAAGCAGATCTGCCTCATTCCTCATTGAAAAGTCCTCCCGCTCCTGACGGCCTGCCTGAGGGGTTATCGATGGGACAGTAACCTGAGACGTCCCTTCAGTTCCATCCCTCTCTTCCATTATCGTCAAAAAATCCCTTCCCCTTAATAGAAGATTGCATGGCCCAGAGATCTACCTCGCCCGCACCATCTTCGGATCTAGCGTATCTCGGAGCCCATCGCCGAGAAGATTGAATCCCAAAACGGCCAGGGCAATGGCCAGACCTGGAAAAATAGCCATTCCCGGTGAGGTACCCATGAACGTCTGGGCCTCCTGGAGCATCTGTCCCCAGCTCGCTGTTGGCGGCTGCGTTCCTAGCCCCAAATAGCTCAGACCGGCCTCGGCGAGTATGGCCACGGCAAACTGAACGGTTCCCTGAACAATCAGGGGAGCCATAATGTTCGGAAGGACGTGCCGAAAAGTCGTGGAAAAATCGCTTCGACCTGATGCTCTTGCCGCTGTTATGTAGTCCAACTCCCAGACACTCAAAGCACTGGCCCGTGTCAGCCTGGCAAAAATGGGAATGTAGAAGATGCCAATGGCCACCATAGAGTTGATGATGCCCGGCCCAAAAACGGACGTGATGAGAATGGCCGACAGGACCGCGGGGAATCCGTAGAGAAGATCAGACAAGCGCATGACCACCTCGTCCAGAATTCCCCGGTAGTATCCGGCCAGAGAGCCGAGGAGGACCCCGAAACCCATACCGATACTCACGGCCACCAGGCCCACGACGATGGAATTGACCGCTCCCTGGAGGATACGGCTGAAAATGTCCCGGCCATAATGGTCGGTTCCCAACCAGTGTGCCCTGCTGGGACCCTGAAGGCGGTGGCGGATGTCCATGAGGGTCGGATCATAAGGGGTATACACCAGGCTTATGAGTGCCCCGGCAATAATAATCGAGGAGATGACAAATCCAATGGAGAAGTTTCTGTTCCTGAGGAATCTTTTCAAGTTCTCACTCTAAGCGAATCCTGGGATCCAGGAAGGCATACGTCAGATCAACGAGAAAATTGACGATCACAATCACACAGGCGATAAAAAGGACAACCGCCTGAACCACGGGAAGGTCCCGTTGGTTGATAGCGAGGTAGACTAATCGGCCGAGGCCCGGGAGAAAGAAAACCTGTTCGATGATGATGGCTCCGGCCATGAGTTGTCCGATCTGAAGACCCAAGATCGTCAAAACCGGAATCACGGCATTCCGAAAGGCGTGCTTGTAGATGACCGCCCGTTCCTTGAGGCCCTTGCTCCTGGCCGTTCGGACGTAGTCTTCCCGAAGGACCTCGAGGAGCGATGAACGGGTCAACCGGGTTAGGACAGCGGCCCGGATCAATCCGAGGGCGACGGCAGGCAGTAGCAGGCTCTTCAGGGAGCCCCAAAAGCTTTTTGACCAGCCGGGAAAGCCACCGGATGCAAACCAATGGAGGTGAACCGCAAAGAGGAGAATCAGGAGGAGACCCGCCCAGAAGGCGGGGATGGCAAGCCCAATTTGGGAAAAAACCATGACACCGTAGTCTCCCGGCCGGTTCTGATGGATCGAAGCATAGATTCCCATGGGGATGGAAATCACCACAGAGAGCAAGACCGCCATCAAGGTGAGGGGCCCTGTGACCGCGAGTCGCTGAATGACAAGTCCCGCAATCGGCACCCCATAGTTGATGGACAGTCCCATGTCTCCCCGAAGGAGGTGACCGATCCAGCTCACGTACTGGACGATGAGGGGTCGATCCAGTCCGAGTTGCTCTCGTAGCGCGGCCACCGCCTCTGGGGTTGCCTGAAGACCCAAAATGATCTGAGCGGGATCTCCGGGGATGATTCGCATCACCACAAAGATTACGATGGATACGAGCAGAAGAGTCAGAATCAAAACGATGAGTCGCTTGATGAGATAGGCGGTCATATGAGAAGCAAAACGAGGCGGCCCGTAAGCTATACTCCTACGGCCGCCCCTGGATATTCCTGTTTCTCAGATCGTTGTGACCCGAATTATCTGGCGATCCACACCTCGGTAACGTCATGGGCAATGGCTGGATAGTCTTTCCACCATCCCATGACTTCCTTTTTCATGGCCGGCAAGCTGGGAGCCTCAAAGAGAAAACCGTTCACCGCATCATCGGCCAGAATAAACTGTGCCACAGCGTAGAGCTTCTTCTGCTCCTCTGGATCCACAGATCCCCTGGCCCTCTTGATGACCTCCTGGAATCTCGGGTTGTCGTAGCGGAAATAGTACTCTGGATTGGTATAGATACCGATGTCAAAGGCTTCGACATGGCCGATAACGGTCAGATCGTAGTCAGCGTTGCGGTAGACCCGGTCGATCCACTGTCCCCATTCGATCAGCTCTATTTTCAGATTGATTCCCACTTTTTTGAACAGATCGGCGATGATCTCCCCACTCCGCTTGGAGTAGTCGTAGCGAGGGGGGAGTTTGATGACCGCATCGAAGCCGCTTGGATATCCCGCCTCTGCCAACAGTTGCTTGGCTCTTTCCGGATCATAGGGATACATCCACGTCAGGTCCACATAGTTCGGGTTGATCGGGGACATGTGGGATCCAATGGGGGTCCCGTAACCAAACATGGCGCCATCGATGATAGCCCTGCGGTCGATGGCATATGCCATGGCACGGCGGACGCGCACGTCGCTAAAAGGCTTCCGTGAGTTGTTGGTCGACATGATCACATCCCCTGTCGTTACGCCGGGGTACACCTTGAATCGGGGGTCCCTCTCAAATTCTACGGCTGTTTCCGGGCTGGCGAGATAGCCAATCACATCGATATCTCCGGCCATAAGGGCCGCATTTCTGGCGGGAGGCGTATCGATGAACGTGAAGACCACCTCATCAAGATAGGGAACGCCCTCTCGATAGTATTCTCCGAATTTGACGAGGGTGACCCGGTCTCCCTTGATCCACTCTTTGAAGGCGAAGGGTCCTGTTCCTACGGGGTGGGTTTTCATGTCAGGCTGTATCCCCTTGGGCAGGATCACCGAGTCTCCCCTGGCCAGGTCATAGAAAAACATGGAATCGACAGAGTCCAGGGTGATCCTGACGGTGTAGTCATCGATTACTTCAACACGCTTGATTCCCTTGTAGTATTCCTTATGGGTTTTGGTTTTGTTCTCTGGATCCCTGGCCAGGTCCAGGGTGTATTTCACATCAGCAGCCGTAAAGGGCTGGCCATTGTGAAACTTTACCCCCTTCTGGAGTCCAAAGGTGTAGGCCGTCCCATCCTCGGAAATGGTCCAGCTTTTGGCCAGAGCAGGGATGATCTTGCCGTCACGATTGAACTTCACCAACCCCTCAAAGAGGTTGTTGTAGACCACACGGTCGATAATGGCCGAAGGGTTTGTTGTCGGATCAAGGCCCGGGGGCTCTCCCTCCAGCGCCACCCTGAGGCTTCCGCCGTAGATGGGCTTTTGCTCGGCCTGAGCCACTCCCACAGCTGCGGCCAGCAGCAGAAAAACGACAAACAATAGCGGTTTTGATCTTGTCATCGCACACCTCCTCCTTCCCTACCTAATTGTTTCATCGGTCTTGTGATGGACGACAAAGGGGATTTCACATCCAATACTCCCACGAGGCCTCAGGATCCCCTAAAGCCTGGAGCAACCTCCTTGGGGGTGAATCTGAAAGGAGAGTATAGGCCTTTTAGATCATAAGTCAAGGGAAAACGACAATTCGGCAGAGCAGACCCCTCCCACCCGCCACACCCCAAGCTTGACGCCCGTAGTGGGGCTAGCGTATCATAGGGGCATGACTTTCCAAGTCCAGATTCTTGGTGTGGGGGATTATTTCACGGAGATCCACAACTACAGCAGCTTTGTCATTCATGCCGATGGAGTGTTCACCCTGGTCGACTGTCCCGAGGGTCTCCCAAAAATCCTTTACGAGGCGAATCAGGTGGCCGACATCGGCGCTCGAATCGAAGAAATCAACCACATCATTTTGACCCATCTCCACGGAGATCATTCAAACGGCCTCGAGGGACTGGCCTTCTTGAAGATGTTTTTCCAGGGCGGAAGGAAGCCATTTTTGTACTCGATTCGGGACGTCCTCAAGGATCTCTGGCCGCAAAAACTCAGGGCAGCGATGAAACGGCTCTACCTCGGTCCTTCAGAAAGGATCGGCTCTCTGTCAGTCAGGGAACTGAGGAAGGAGTGCGACAAGGCGAGACTTGAGGACTACTTTATCCCCATCCCCCTCGAGTTCAATCAGATCAACCGGGTCAACAACCTGGAGGTGGAAATTCGGTATGTGAAACACCATATTCCCACTTTTGCTTTGAGGGTACATTACAAGGGGAAGACCCTGGGATACTCGGGGGATACCTTTTTCGATCCCGCTCTGATCGCGTTTCTCCAGGATTGCGACATGATCATCCACGAATGCGATATGTTGCAAAGCACCCCACACCAGGGCATCCACACCGATTACTGCGAGCTTCTCGGACTCCCAGAATCTGTCAAGGAAAAGACCTTTCTGATTCACTACGCCGACAAGGCGGCGCAGCAGGGCTCGGAACTAAAGCTCCTCCTAGAGGGTCATGTCTATGACATTACATAGCTTTGTGCACGAAGACTTCAAACGGAACATTGGAGTACTGGAATGGTGGAGTAATGGGTCAAGAGAATAAAACTCTTTCAAGAAAGGTTCTCCACCTTTTCCTCCCCATGATTGCATTATTCCAATGTTCCATCATTCCGTCTGATTTTGCACTTTGGGTGGGAAGGAGCAGCGTAGGATGGAATTCGATGACGTTTTGGACGGTATAAACCCCTCGGAACTCGTTCAGTTGACGTGTGAGTTGATCCGAATCCCCAGCGTTTATAGGCCGGAAACCGGCGAGGGCGAGGAGAAGGTCGCCCGATTTGTGGGGGGCAAGCTGGAAGAGATGGGCCTGAATGTGAAGGTGGAAGAGGTAGCCCCGGGCCGACCCAATGTCCTGGCAACGCTGAATGGGGGAGAGGGAAGAACCATTCTTCTAGAGGCTCACACCGATGTGGTTACCGAGGGAGACCCCGCGGAATGGACCCACCCCCCCTTTGCCGCAGACATCGTCGACAATCGAATTTATGGCCGAGGAGCCTGTGATACAAAGGGGAATCTCGCGGCCGCGATCCTCGCTGTGAAGGCCATCAAGGCGTCAAGACGGCCTTTCAAGGGGAGGATCGTTCTGGCCGTCCCGGTAGATGAGGAGGGCCTCATGACGGGCATCAAGCACATGATCAGCCGGGGCCATCTGAAAGGGGTCGATGGTGCTATCATCTGTGAACCCGAGGAAAACCAGATCTGCATCAGTCAGAAAGGCGCTCTCCGGGTCAGGATAGAGACCGGGGGAAAGATGAGCCACGGCTGTATGCCTCTGACAGGAGTCAATCCCATCCCTCCCATGGTGGAGATCATCCGTCGGATAAAGGAATTTGAAAGAGGAGAAATCGAAAACCGGGGAAAGGACGAATTCCTCGGCTTTCCCAGCATCACGCCAACGGTCCTCCAGGCCCCGATCAAAGGGGAGCCTCAACTCAACGTCATGCCTTCAGGGTGTGAAACCCTGGTCGATATCCGCACCATTCCCGGACAGGCTCACGAGGAGCTGAAATCCCATCTGACCCGGATCGTCAAGGATGTGGAGGGCAAGGTCCGGGAGGATCTCGAGTCTGGCTGGGAAAAGGCCATCCGGGAACGGCTCCAGCCGGGTCTGTCCATTGGGCTACCCTTCTCCGCGGAGATCGACATCTTCGAGGATCGACCCTGGACCCAGACAGACAAAACTGAACCCATCGTTCAGGCCGTGGACAAGGCGTATCGGCTCGTCACCGGAAAAGAGACCATTTACAATGGTGTTCCGGGTGCCACGGACGGCACCTTCATCAATGCGTGGGCCAACATTCCGATTGTTACAACCGGTGCGGGGGGGCGCATGATCCCCCATCAGAAGGATGAGTGGATCGACATCGATCAGTTGGTCGAAGCGGCAAGGATCTTCGCCATTGGCATTTTGGAGTTCTTGAAACCTTGAGAGGGCAGAAGAAATGGAGGGTACCATAACCAGCATCGAGGGTGTCAGGGTGGGCCATGCCACCGACCTCGAGGGGGTCACCGGATGCACCGTGGTGTGGTTCCAAAAGAAGGCCATAGGAGGGGGATTCATTCCCGGGATGGCGTCGGGAACGCGGGGCGCCGACCTGTTCCGCTCCATCCACCTCCGCGATGAAGTTCACGCATACTTCCTCTGTGGCGGCAGCGCGTTTGGCCTGGACGCCACAGGAGGCGTGATGAAGTATCTCGAGGAGCAGGGCATTGGATTCGACGTCAAGTGCACAAGAATCCCTCGGGTGCCCAGTGCGGTTATCTTTGATCTGCCCCTGGGAGACTGCGTTCGCCGTCCCGATGCAACGATGGGATATGAGGCGTGTACCAACGCTTCGAGCGGCCCGGTCGAACAGGGGACCGTGGGTGTTGGCACGGGTGCAACGGTCGGCAAGTTTTACGGGCTGAACCGGGCCATGAAAGGCGGCGTGGGATCGACCTGTCTTGAGGGGCCCTTCGGTCGGGTGGGGGCATTGGTGGTCGTCAACTCTTTCGGAGATGTGGTTGACTACGACACAGGCGAGCCCCTTGCCGGCCTCCGGGATGAAGAGGGCAAAAGGATGATCAACACCGCTCAAGAGATGAAATCGAAACCGATGAAACCGGGATTTGACTTCGGGTTTCGAGAAGAGCAGAATACGGCTCTTGCCGTTATTGCCGTCGACGCGTTGCTGATTAAGCCGGAATTGAACATCATCTCCCTCATGGCCCAGAGGGGACTCGTCAAAACCATTGATCCCATTCACACCACCTTTGACGGGGACGTTATCTTCGCCGCTTCTCTGGGCAATTACACGGGAGAGGTTGATCTCAATGTGGTGGGACTTCTGGCCGAGGAAGCGCTGGGAAGGGCGGTCAACAGTGCCATTCGGTCGGCCAAGGGTCTGGCGGGTGTCCCCTCTTATCAGGACATGAAAGGAAATCACTGAAAGAGAAAGAGACCCGGGATTGCCGCCACGAGGGCACCATGTCATTCCTCGCAATCGATATCGGCAACACCAACATCACGACAGGTCTGTTCCTCGAGGGGCGATTGGAAGAACCCCTGAAGATGGCCTCCTCTCTGGATCCCCGCGAATACTGGCCCCGCGTGGAGCAGTGGTTGGGTCGGGAACGATTCAATTCCGTCGAGTCGGCAGCAATCTCCTCGGTTGTGAGAGACCTGGACACAGCAATCTCGAACGCCCTCCCCACAAGCCCCCTGGATTCCAAAGGCAGACTTCCACGGGTTACGATCATCACCAAGGACTTCCCCTTTCCCCTGGGATCCGCTTACGAACCGGGTCTTCTGGGCAGGGACAGGATGCTTGCTGCGGTCGCAGGAGCAAACCTGTTTGGGACGCCCGTCATCACCGTCGATATCGGAAGCGCGGTCACCGTCGATCTTGTCGATGGTGGCGGGGTATTCAGGGGTGGACTCATTCTGGCGGGCGGCGGCTTCCGCGTCCGGGCGTTGGCCGAGTTCACCTCCCTGCTTCCTGAGATTCCCGTGCCTCTTTCACCGCCTCCCCTTGTTGGGACGAACACGACGGAATGCCTCAGCTCCGGGATATACCATGGCATGCGAGCGGAGATCCAGGGCCTTGTCTCCCAAATACAGAAGGAGGCCAAAGCCTCGACAGCCGTGGTCCTGACCGGCCAGGGGAGCCGACTCTTTCAGCAGAGCCGTCCACCAGGATGGCAGATCGAGGAATGGCTGGTTTTGAAGGGGATTTACCATAGTTGTCAGGGGAGGGCAGGAAACAGGAGTCAGAAGGAAGGAATCAGCACTCAGGGATCAGAATAAAGGAATCAGCGGTCAGCCGCCAGGGGTCGGGGATCAGGGGTCAGAATGACCGATTGCCGGCCTCTACAGGAAGGCATCGGGATATTTGTCTCGATAGTTGAGAAAGGGTCCCACCGTCTCGGCGGCAAGAATGGCTCGGACGATTGCTCTGGCAAGAACGTCTGCGGCCGATGTGCCTATCCTGTTGAGGGATTCGATCCTTGCCGGCCCATAGGGCGTCTCCCCATTGGGAAGTTCCACGGTTCCTGTTGCCAGGACAAAAACGGTGTCCCCATCGAACAGGGTATGAGCCGGCCAGATGGCTCTGGCCAGGCCATCGTGAGCCATCTGG
>CAYGBW010000148.1:0-30242 GCA_964348185.1 uncultured Thermodesulfobacteriota bacterium
TAAAGCGGTACGCGAGCTGGGTTTAAAACGTCGTGAGACAGTTTGGTCCCTATCTGTCGCGGGCGTAGGATATTTGAGAGGAGCTGTCCCTAGTACGAGAGGACCGGGATGGACGGACCGATGGTGTTCCAGTTGTCCTGCCAAGGGCACTGCTGGGTAGCTATGTCCGGAAAGGATAACCGCTGAAGGCATCTAAGTGGGAAGCCTCCCTCAAGACGAGATATCCCTCCTGAACCGTTCGCGGGAAAGGGTAAGACCCCAGGGAGACCACCTGGTTGATAGGTTAGAAGTGTAAGTCCGGTAACGGATTGAGCTTACTAATACTAATCGGTCGAGAGGCTTGACCATAACACAGATTTAATGGCATAAGCCATGGCTGCCAACCATTCCTTACGCAATTGTCTGCGCCATATTCCTGAAGGAAGACAGGTTTTCCGGCGGCCATGGCGGAGGGGAAACACCCGTTACCATCCCGAACACGGAAGTTAAGCCCTCCAGCGCCGATGGTACTGCCCCGGCGACGGAGTGGGAGAGTAGGTCGTTGCCGGAAAACATCAAAAAGCTCCCTCTGATGGGGGCTTTTCTTGTTTGGAGATTCTCTGCCTCCTACGTCTAGACCCAGAGTTCGACTCAAGAATTGTTGTCCGGCGTTCGTTGCGACCCCTGACGACTGACAACAGGACCCGCCGTATTTGACCTGACCGGAAGTTTAGACTATCCTTAACGTGATCCAGAGGGAAATAGGAGATAGCCATGAGAATCCTGGCCCTTCCTGCAGCCCTGGCATTCACCATGAACATCACCCTCTGTTTGATCGTTCTTTCCAGCAATCCAAAGAATATTGCCAACCGCCTTTTTGCATGTTTTGTCCTGGCATTTGCCACATGGAATGTCGGGGAGTTTATCATGATCAACAGTGACACGCCGGGGGGCGCCATTCTCGGGGTAAAGGTCGTGTTTGCTGGGATCTCTTTCATCCCTGTTTTTTTCCTTCACTTTTCCAGTGTCTTTCCCCTGAAGCAGAACGCGTATATTGGAAGGACACCTCTGGTTCTCATCTATCTCATTCCCGTGGCGATCCTGGCAAGCTTTTACTGGTTCTTCCAAATCGATATCCATCGCCTTGAGGAATTGAGGAATGTCTTCTATTACGGGTTTCAGTTCAAGAGACCCGTCCTCTTCACGACGTTTTTTTCCATGACGCTGATTCTTTTGGGTGTTTACATCACCTGGGGGATCCGGAACCTGCTCCGCTCTCTTCGCAGGACGAGGCTAACCCAGCAGAAGCTCCAGATTGAATACCTGATTTTTGGTATGGTCTCTATGGCCCTTGTGGGAAGCGCCATCAGCCTATTCAACTACCTATTCAGGCTAGGGTGGCCGGTTTTTTTTCTCGCCAGCCTCTATTCGATTCTGATTAGCCTGTTTTTCGCCTTTGCCCTGATCAAGTACCGTCTTCTCGATATTCATATCCTGATCCGGGGAGGGATTGTCTATTCCTTCCTCTCAGGTCTGGTTTTGGCCGTCTACGTTCTTTTGATCAAGAATATTGGAGAAATGATCTCACAGACTTACACCATCCGGTCCCTTCTGGTGGAAAGCGGCTTAGTCGTGGCTCTTGTTTATCTGCTAAGACCCTTTCAGAGAAGGGCTGAGGATTTTATCGACCAACTCTTCTACATGGAACGTTTTCACTATCGGAGGAAGCTCCTTGAGTTCAGCAGGAGCATCATCGACCTCCTCGAAATGAAAGAGCTTCTGGAAACGATCGGCCGCTTCGTAGCCCAAACCTTCCACGTCGACAGAATCTGCATCGTCCTCCGGGATCGGGAGACCGACGAGTACCGAACAACCTACCAGCAGAACGTTGAGAGAACGGGGTCCACACCTTGGAGCGATGAGCTGGTAAGAAGAATATTGGAGGCAGAAAAGTCTCATGAGCTGGAAGAATACCCTGCTGATGCGCAACAGGTTGGCACCAGTATCGCCCGCCTTCTGGAAGATGGCTTTCAGATCGCTGTCCCTCTGTTCATGAAGCAGAACCCCCTTGGGTTGATCCTTCTAGGCAAGAAGCTCTCCAACAAGGATTTTACTCATGAGGATCTGGAGTTTTTGGATGGCTTTGCCATCCAGATCTCCTTGGCCATTTCCCGTGGGTTGATTCATCGCGACATGGTCCTCAAAGACCGACAGATCATGCAGTCCGAAAAACTCGCGAGCCTGGGTCAGCTGGCAGCTGGGATCGCCCATGAGATTCGAAACCCCCTTGGGATCATATCGGGTTCTGCGGAGACCCTCTTGAAACAGGACGTTCCAGAAACCCGGCAAGAAATGGTGCGGTACATCATGGAAGAATCGGAACGTATCAACTCCATGATCAACAACTTTCTCAATTTTGCTCGGCCCCAAGAACCCAAGCTTCAGCGTTGCGATCTTGGGAACCTCTTGTCACGAATACTCCAGCTTATCACCCCCCAGGCTAAGAGCCGCAACGTGGAGATCGTCAGGGAGATCCCTGATGAGCCCCTCATGGTTCGCATAGATCCCGAACAAATCCAGCAGGCCCTGATGAACATTTCCCTGAATGCTCTGGAGGCCATGCCTCAGGGTGGGGTTTGCAGCGTGGTCCTTCTGAGGAACGGGAAGGATCGGGCGGTGATCAAATTGAGCGATACCGGTCCTGGAATTTCAGAGGAGTTTCTTCCCAAAATCTTCGATCCCTTTCTGACGACCAAGGACAAGGGGACAGGACTGGGTCTTTCCATAGCCCACAAGATTGTGGAGAACCATCATGGCACGATCTCTGTGAGCACGAGGCCTGAAAAGGGGACCACTTTTGTGATCAATCTTCCATGTGGGTCAGGGTATGGCGATGAGCAGGAGGCGGATTCTCATAGCCGAAGATGAAGCCAAGATGCGCCGAGTTCTTGAACTCAATCTCAGGGGTCGGTACGACGTTGATTTTGCGAGCAATGGTCAGGAAGCCTTGGCACTGGTCCAGGGGAAGGCGATCGATCTTGTCCTCACAGACATGAAGATGCCGGTTAAGGACGGTATTTCCCTGCTTCATGATGTGAAGAGAATCAAACCGGGTCTTCCCGTGATTCTGGTGACCGGATACGGGAGTGTCGAGACTGCGGTCAAGGCGATGAAGGAAGGGGCCTATGATTACATCGTCAAGCCGTTGAAGATGGACGAGATTGAAATGGTCATCGAAAAGGCGCTCACCCATGCTGACCTGGTGAGGGAAAACCGTTACCTGAGGGCGGAACTAAAGCGATCTTACAGTCTCGAGAGCATCATTTCAGTGAATCCAAAGGTTATGGAGGTTCTCGATCTGGTGAGCCAGATTGCCGATAGCAAAGCCACCGTGCTGCTGGAGGGGGAAAGTGGAACGGGCAAGGAACTTGTGGCGCGGGCGCTTCACTACACCAGTCACCGGGCGTCGGGTCCCTTTGTCGTGGTCAACTGTTCTGCCATTCCCAGAGAACTCCTCGAGAGTGAGCTTTTCGGCTACGAGAAAGGGGCGTTCACGGGAGCCTCAAGAATGAAAATCGGCAGCTTCGAAATGGCCGATGATGGCACCCTGTTTCTCGATGAGATCGGAGAAATGCCGAAGGAGTTGCAGGCCAAGATCCTCCGAGCCTTAGAGGGATACCGATTCATGAGGGTGGGTGGGGTAGAGAGCATCGAGGTCGACACCCGTGTGGTCACAGCGACCAACAAGAGCCTGAAAGAAGCGGTAAGAGCGGGGGCCTTCCGTGAAGATCTGTATTATCGGCTCAATGTGGTGACCCTGAGATTACCTCCCCTCCGGGAAAGGAAGGAGGACATCCCCCTATTGGTGCGCCATTTCCTCGAGAAGCACAAGGAGGAATCGAAGGGCAAGCCCTTGAAGGTGCCCGAGGAGGTCCTCTTCCTGCTCGGGCGATACGACTGGCCAGGAAATGTGAGGGAACTGGAAAACTGTGTTGTCCGGGCGATGGTTCTGGCGAAATCTGAGTCTATTCAGGTCGAGGATCTCCCTCCTGAAATCCGCGGTGGAGAGGTTTGTGTTCCCAAGGGGGATTTTCGAACCTGGAATGAGTTGAAGGCAGTTAAGAAAAGGGCCAGAGAGAGAGTAACAGAAGAGATCGAATACACCTTTGTGAAGGAGGCTCTCAGAAGGAACAGGGGAAACGTAAGCCGTAGCGCCTTGGATATGGGGATGGACCGGAGGCAACTCCAGAACATGATCCGGAAACATGGGCTCAATCCACAGGATTATCACTGAGCATCAAGTGCGAAGAATGCCGGAATAGGTGCGTTAAAACAGTTCGCACTTTCTCCACCGCCTGACGGCTCTGCTCCCAAGGTGCGACCCGTTCTTTCGCAACTCCCTTTCTCCCAGACCCTTCACAGCTGGGAGAAGAGGACAGTAAGTAATTGAAAAAAGGCCACTTTTTGTGGCCTTTTCTTTTGGAACAAATGGTACAGAATTTGCGGAAGGAGAAGAGGAAACATCAAAACTTTCAAAAAAAAGGAGAGGATGTTTGCATGTGGCAGGGATGGGTGACGGGGACCTTGGGAATCTGGCTGATCATTGCTTCTTTCGTCTTAAGGGGGAATGTGTTTAATGAACTAGCCGTGGGGGTCACGGTGGCCATCATGGGATTCTGGGCAGCTGCGAGATGAATGTGAGTCCAAGCCCGATGAAAAGGAGGGGGGGAGATGAACTTTTCAGAGCAAATCAGAGATTTTACGTCCCAACAGGCATCAAGGATGATTGTTGAACTCCTCGATCGGATCACGGACAAGCGTCTGGTCCAGTTGACCTATCTCGGGGAAAGACTGACCAATGACTGGGAGGTTCTAGGCTCCATCCGGGCGGTTCGCGGCTTGCTTCAGAGTCCGGATCACTCGACCAAGGAGCTTTTCCGGAATGTCCTCGCGTACCTGCCCAAGGAGAATCGGGTGAGGATTTTCCATACCCTTTTCAATAACGCCTGGTTTGTGGGGGGCAAAAAACGGGATTTCCATGAGCAGACTTACGGATTTCGACCGCCCTTCATCATGATCTTGAGCCCCACGTGGCGATGCAATCTGCGATGCGCCGGATGCTACACCTTGGGACAGCAACGCCATCCTGGACTCGAATACGATCTGGTCAAGAGAATTCTGAAGGAAGCCCAGGAACTGGGGATCTACTTTGTCACCATCCTTGGGGGGGAGCCCTTCGTGTATCCCCATCTTTTTCAGATGCTCGAGGAGCATCCCAACATCTTTTTCCAGGTCTACACCAATGGAACGCTTATGGATCAGGAGAAGGCCCATCGAATGGCTGAGCTCGGGAATGTGGCCGTTGTTGTGAGTTGTGAAGGGTACGAGGAGGAGACCGATCGGTGGCGAGGCAATGGCGTGTATCGAAAGCTTATGGACGCCATGGATTATCTGAGGAAGGCTCGTGTCATCCTGGGGTCGTCAGCGACCGTGACCACGCACAATGTGGAAACGGTGGCCTCTGAAGAATTCATCGATACCCTTGTCGACAAGGGTGTGGTCGCTCAGATGTATTTTCTCTATATTCCTGTCAACGGCCAAGGGGATATCAGTCTCATGGTGACTCCAGAGCAGAGAGATTTTCTGCGCCGACAAGTGTCCAAGTTCAGAAAGGAGAAGCCCCTGTTTGTGCTCGATTTCTGGAATGACGGTCCCCACGTGGAAGGGTGCATTGCTGGGGGCAGGCGGTACTTCCACATCAACGCCAATGGCGATGTGGAGCCCTGCGTCTATACCCATATTGCCGAGCACAACATCCGCGATATCAGCCTGGCTGAAGCCCTGGATAGCAGGCTGTTCCGATGCATTCGGAACCGACAGCCTCACAATTCCAACCATCTTCGACCCTGTATGATCATAGACAATCCCCAGATCTACAGGGAGGTTATCGAGGAATCTGGAGCCTATTTCACACATCCAGGAGCCGAGGAGGTTGTCACGGATATGGCAAAGGCTATGGACGAATACGCGACAAGATTTGGGATCTTTGCCGACAAGATCTGGGAGCAGGAGTACCAGAACCCAGCCCATTAAGAGGAACCCGTTCTGTAGGAAGGCTATACCATCCCTTTTGGGGGGTGGTATTTTTTTCCCAAGAGTTCTATGGTCGATGGGATTTTCACAAAAGGAGATAAACGTCATGGGAGGGGTCCAGAAGGTTGCTGAGGGAGAAAAGGGAGGTCTCAGGGTATCAGAACCCCTCTCCTTGGGGGAGGGGCGAATGGGAATGCAAGTGCTTCTGACTCCAGCCACAGAGCTCCAGACTCGGATCGATAGATTTCAGAAGGCCCTCAGGAGAAAGGGACTGGATGGGGCGATTATTTCTCAAAATGTGGACCTATTCTACTTTTCAGGAACAACTCAGCGATCGGTTCTTTACGTTCCCCAGCAGAGTTCCCCCTTGCTGATGGTCCAGAAAAGCGTTGAGAGGGCAACGGAGGAATCACCTCTTGATCGGATCGCGCCGCTCAAAAGGGTGCAGGACATCCCGAGCGTGTTGAGAGACCATGGAATCGTTTCTCCCCGGGCCGTGGGGCTGGAGTTCGACGTTCTTCCCGTTGCCCATTTTATTCGCCTTCAGAGGGTTTTCCCGGACGTTTCCTTCTCGGACGTTTCATTCCTCATCCGTCAGTTAAGAATGGTAAAAACACCATTTGAGATCGAGCAGATTAACAGGGCAGCCGGGGTGATCCAAAAGGCTCTCTTCAAAGCCCGGGAGATCATCCAGGAGGGAGTGACAGAACTCGAAGTGGACGGCATCCTTGGAAGCTTCGCTCGGAGTCAGGGGCATCAGGGGAGGCTTCGTATGAGGGGGTGGAACCAGGAGATGTTTCACGCCCATGTCCTGTGCGGGAAAGGAGCGGCGATTCCATCCTTTACTGAGACGCCCATTGGTGGGCCAGGAACGACGCCGGCTATTGCCCAGGGGGCAGGGCACAACCCCATCAAGCGCAACGAGCCTATTCTCGTGGATCTCGGCGTCGGGATCAACGGGTACGTGGCTGACATTACCCGTACTTTTGTGGTGGGACAGTTACCGGAGAGACTCTACGAAGGCTACCAAGTGCTTCAAGAGGTGAAGACTCTCGTCGAATCAGAGGCTCGGCCGGGCGTTCCCTGCTCGCACCTGTATCGAGAAGCGGCGAGACTGGCACAGGCCAGAGGCTTCGGGGAGTACTTCATGGGTTTTGGGGAGGGGAAGGTTCACTTCCTTGGCCATGGTCTCGGACTGGAGATTGATGAGCTCCCTGTACTCGCCAAGGGATACCCTTCACCCCTGGCTGAGGGAATGGTGTTTGCCCTGGAGCCGAAGATGGTCTTTCCAGGCAAAGGGGCGATTGGTCTGGAGGACGATTATCTGGTTACCGCTATGGGGCTCAGAAAACTGAGCCATTTTGAGGATGGGATCATCCATTTGTGAGTCAGAAGGAGGAGGCAGAAGTCAGGAGTCAGAATGGATGTCGAATAGAACCGGAGTAACCGACACAGGGAGTGGAGAAGGGCTATAGCGAGTGGAGTTGGAGGTCACCATCAATGAGCAAGGTTTTCTCAATGAGCGAGGCAATCGGACGTTTTGTCAATGACGGGGACTCCGTTGCCCTGGGTACAGCCCTGGAGCCCTTGATACCCTTTTCCGCAGGTCATGAGATCATCAGGCAGAAGAAGCGAGACCTTACCCTGATTGGCCCCATCTCGGACATTCTGTTTGATGAGATGGTGGGAGCTGGATGCGTGGCAAGATTGGTTGTGGCTTGGGCAGGGAATGTCACGATGGGGGTGGGTTACAATGTTCGCCGGGCAGTGGAGAAGGGAATTCCGAGAAAGATCGAGATTGAGGACCTGACCAATTTCAGCATTTGTCTGGCGCTGAATGCCGGCGCTATGGGTATCCCCTTTCTTCCAACGAAAACCCTTCTCGGGACGGACATGATTGAGGGCAATGATCGAATCAGACAAATGGTGTGTCCTTACACGGGAGAGAGGCTCGTCCTTGTGGCGGCATTGACTCCTCAAGTGACCATCATCCACGCTCAGCGAGCAGACATCCGAGGCAACACCCACCTCTGGGGAGGCACAGGGGTTACCAAAGAGGCCTGTCTCGCGAGCCACAGGGTCATCGTTTCGGTCGAAGAGATTGTGGATCGGGAAGTTATCGTCAGGGATCCTAACCGGACATTACTTCCTGGCTTCTTGGTGAGTGGGGTTGTCCACGAACCGTGGGGCGCCCATCCTTCCGCGGTTCAGGGATACTATGATCGGGATCACGATCATTACGTAAGATACCACGAGGAGAGCAGGGAAGAGAAGGGGTTCGCCAAGTGGCTGGAGCAGTGGATTCTCTGTCGGAAGAACCGGTCTGAATACCTGCGCCTGGTGGGGGAAAAAACCCTTCAGGGACTCCGGGTTGGGCGATCCCATAAGACCATGCCTGTGGAATACGGATACTAACGGGCCTGAGAAGGTATCTCCCAAGCTTGCAAGAAATTCGCTCTTTGCTACTCATGAAACTGTTTTGACAACGCGTAAACGGTCAAGGCTGGAGGACCAAGGATAAAGGATCAAGGGTAGAGGACCAAGGTCAAAGGATGGGGGCCAAAGGTCAGAGGACAGGGTTTTTCTTCTGAAGGTATTTTCCTTTCACCTTTCGCCTTTCACCTCTTGCCCTTTCCTGAGGGGGGTATCGATGGGGGGTTATACCCGGTCAGAATTGATGGTTGTCGCAGGGGCCAGGGAAATCACGGACGGGGAAGTTGTCTTTGTCGGGATGAGGCTGCCCCTTCTGGCCTTTCAGCTCGCAAAGGCCACCCATGCCCCGAATGCCCAAGGTGTTTTTGAAAACGGGATCCTCCGGGACTCCCCTGCAGGAAAACCCCTTTTCACAATGGGGGATGCGCCCTGCGTCGAGGGAGCAGTCTGGGCCACGACCATGCTGGATATTATGGCCCTTCTGCAAAAAGGGAGAGTGGACCTGGGGTTTATCGGGGGCGCGGAGGTTGACCGTTTTGGGAATCTGAATACGAGCTATATCGGCGGAAGGGTAAGGGTGCAGGTTCGCCTCCCCGGAAGTGGCGGAGGGAGTGATATTGCTTCTCTGGCCGGACGGCTGGTTATTATGATGAGTCACGAGAAGCGAAGGTTCGTCGAAAGAGTGTCCTATGTGACGTCACCTGGATACGGCGAGGGGAGGGGTTGGCGAGAGAGGACCGGGCTTAGGGGTGGGGGACCCTCAGGCGTCATCACAACGAAGGGGATCCTCCGGTTCGATCCAGAAACCCGGGAAATGTTCCTTGAAGCTCTTCATCCCGGCGCGACCCTCCAGGAGGTGAAAGAGTCCACCGGATGGCCCTTGAGGATATCGGATCATCTTCGGGCAACGCCACCCCCTACTCCTGAAGAACTCGAGATCATTCGCAAATACGACCCCGCGGGCTTCTGGACAAAGGGAGGGAGTCGGGATTGAGAGCGGTAGGTCGACTCACTCCGGCTTGGGCTTCTCCGTAAGCTCGATGAGAACCCCGCCTGCTGCCTTGGGATGGAGGAAGGCCACTCTCGTCTGATGGGCCCCGGGCCGTGGGTTCTTGTCGATCAGGTGGGCTCCCTTTTTGAGAAGGGTCTTGAGTTCACCTTCAATGTCCTCCACCTCAAAACAGAGGTGATGGATTCCAGGTCCCTTGGTCTCCAGAAACTTGACCAGCGGAGAATCATCAGCGGCGGGTTCCACCAGTTCGATATGGGTTTCACCGATTGGCAAAAAGGCGACTTTGGTTTTCTGCTCTTTGACCACCTCAACGTGTTTCAACTCAAGGCCCATCATGTCCTGGTAGAATCTAATCGCTTCCTCCACATCGTGGACCGCGATCGCAACGTGATCGAGATTCTTGACCATGATTATCCTCTCCTTAACGCCAATATTCGAGGACTCTAAGTCAGTCCCTCCTTGCGGGTTCGAGGCTTTTCGGTAAGCGTCAGTTGTCCGTTGTCAGTTGCACCGAACCAAACCGCAGTTGGCTGACCAATGAGACCGTCCAGGCCTATTCTGGAGACGTTTGTTGATTCTCGAGCATCAATTCGTAGAACAACCGACGACGGACCACGAACCACGGACCCGGGCAATCGGTTGGGCAGGACACCCCGTGGCTCAGTGCTTCCGTTTCACATGTTTTCTGATATGGTGGATGATCTCTTCTGTGTACGTACCCGGTGGAAAGATCTCCTGGATCCCCGCCTTTTTCAGCGGAGCAATATCCTCAAAGGGAATGATGCCACCCCCAATGACGGTGATGTCCTCGGCGTTCTTATCTCTCAGAATCTCCGTGACCCGGGGGAAGAGGGTCATATGGGCTCCTGAGAGGCAGCTCAGCCCGATGACGTCGACATCCTCCTGGATCGCTGCATTCACGATCTGCTCGGGAGTCTGCCGAATGCCCGTGTAGACGACCTCCATGCCGGCATCTCTCAAGGCCCGAGCGATGACTTTGGCACCCCGATCGTGCCCGTCGAGACCGGGTTTTGAAATGAGAACTCGAATCTTCTTTTCGGCCATGGCTCAAGTCCTTTCCTCGTACTCCCCAAAGACGCCTCTTAGAGTATCCGATATCTCCCCCACCGTTGCATACGACCTGACCGCATTCAGAACCGGGGGAACCAGGTTTTCGGTGGTCTCGGCTGCCTGTTTGATGGCCGTGAGTGCCCCTGTGACCTGCCTCTGATCTCTCTCGTTCTTGACCCGCTGGAGTTTCTCCTTCTGTTTCTTTTCAACCTCTGGATTGATCCGCAGGATCTCCTTGAAAGGGGCTTCCTCCCCGGTGAACTCGTTGACCCCTACGATGATCGCATCCTTCGTCTCAATGGCTTTCTGATACTGGTACGCGCTCTCTCCGATCTCCACCTGCATGTAGCCAGATTCAATGGCCCTGACGGCGCCTCCCAGGGCATCGATCTTTTCAATGTATGCGGTGGCTCTCGCCTCGATTTCGTCTGTGAGGGCCTCGATTGTGTAGGACCCGGCCAGAGGATCGACAACGTCAGCCACACCACTCTCATGGGCAATAATCTGCTGCGTTCTGAGAGCCACCCGGACAGCCGATTCAGTGGGAAGGGCCAGGGCTTCGTCCCGGGAGTTGGTGTGGAGCGACTGGGTCCCACCGAGAACCGCGGCTAGGGCCTGGAATGCGACACGAACCACGTTATTGTCAGGTTGTTGGAGGGTCAGTGTTGATCCGGCCGTTTGCGTGTGGAAGCGGAGCATGGAGGAGGCAGGTTCTCGGGCGCCGAACCGCTCTTTCATGATTCTTGCCCAGAGACGTCTGGCAGCGCGGAACTTGGCTATTTCTTCGAGAAAATTATTGTGGCAATTGAAGAAGAATGACAACCGTTTGGCAAAATCGTCGACATCGAGCCCAGCATCGATCGCTGCCTGGACATAGGCCATCGCATTGGCCAGGGTAAAGGCGACCTCCTGTACCGCCGAGCACCCCGCCTCTCTCATGTGGTACCCGCTGATGCTGATCGTGTTCCACTGGGGGAGATGGTCTTTGGAGAAAGCAAAGATATCCGTGATAATGCGCATGGAGGGACCGGGGGGAAAGATGTAGGTTCCCCGAGCGACATACTCCTTGAGGATGTCATTCTGAATGGTCCCCCTGACCCCTTCCCGATTGACCCTTTGCTTCTCTGCAACGGCCAAGTACATGGCGAGGAGAATGACCGCCGTGGCATTGATCGTCATGGACGTACTCACCCTGTCGAGGGGGATCGCTTCGAACAGGGTCTCCATGTCCGCAAGGGTATCGATCGCCACGCCGACCCTTCCGACCTCCCCGACGGCCAGGGGATTGTCCGAGTCGTATCCGATCTGGGTGGGAAGGTCAAAGGCCACACTCAACCCGGTCTGGCCCTGTTCCAAGAGGTATTTGTATCGTTTGTTGGTTTCTTCGGCTGTGGCAAAGCCGGAGTATTGGCGCATGGTCCAGAATCGGCCACGATACATGGTGGGTTGGACACCCCGGGTAAAAGGATACTCGCCGGGAAATCCCAACCTTTCAAGATGCCCCGCTTTTGCCTCGTCGAGGGGGGTATAGAGCCGCTTGAACTCGATGTGAGAGGTCGATTCGAACTTCGCCTTTCTCTCGGGAAATCGGCGGACAGATCTTCCGACCGTGGTCTCCTCCCATCTCTCTATCTCAGTCCTGAGTCCCTCTTTGTCCTCCATGATAGCTCCTCATCCCATGGCCCTTCATGTGGGATCTTATGATGTCCTCCACCATGGTGTAGGGATTGGCCTTTCGATCGATCAGTTCCTGAAGAAGTTGGTCGAGGTTCTTCTCCTCGTCAACACGGTCCAGGATGCTTTCCAAGAGTCGGGTCTGGAGCAGTTTCAAAAAGTGTTTCTTGGCCCGCAGTCTGTTTTTGCCCTCAATGCTTTTCGATTCCATGAGACACTTGTGGTGCTGGGATACGCCGTAGACCAGTTCGAAAATACCTTTTCCAAGAACCGCTTCCGTTTTGAATATGGGGGTGATCCATCCGTCCTTATGAGGAGGGGCCATCTCCATCATAGCGCGTAGCTCCTGCTCAAGCTTTTCGGCTCCTTCACGTTCGCACTTGTTGATGACGAAGATATCAGCGATCTCAAGGAGCCCCGCCTTGATCACCTGTACCTCATCGCCGAGCCCGGGAACCGTCACAACAATGGACGTGTGCGCCGTGTTCACGATGTCCACCTCGTCCTGACCAACGCCCACGGTTTCGACGATGATGATCTCTTTGCCCATGGCATCCATCACATTGATGACGTCATGTGTTGACCTTGAGATCCCACCTAAATATCCGCGTGTTGCCAAGCTCCTGATAAAGACCCCATCATCCGTACTGTGCCGTTGCATTCGAATTCTGTCACCGAGAATCGCGCCACCGGTAAAAGGGCTTGTGGGATCAACAGCGACGATTCCCACTGTTTTGCCCTCTTTTCTATAAATCTCTATGACTTTGTCCACAAGCGTGCTTTTCCCGGACCCGGGAGGCCCTGTGACGCCTATGATGCAAGCCTGGCCAGTCTTGGGATAGAGTTCCTTCAACTCGTCCCACGCATCCGAGAGATCGTCGTCAATCTCTCGCATGAGTCGGGCTGCCGCCCTCACATCTCCCTCGAGTATTTTTTCCGCAAGACTCATGAGGATAACCCGCCTTCAGAGAACTCATCCGATCGGATCTCCGGGCACTCCGATGTTGCGAGCGATGACAATTCTCTGAATTTCGCTGGTTCCTTCACCGATGTCCAGGAGTTTCTGATTTCGGTAGTGTCTCTCCACGGCATATTCTTTCATCAAACCATAGCCTCCATGGAGTTGGACCGCGTGATTCACGACCCGATGATAGGTTTCTGAACAGGCCAGCTTTGCCATGGCAGACTCTTTTGTATAGGGTCTCCGGTTATCCGCCAACCAGGTGGCCTTGTAGAGCAGAAGCCTTGCCATCTCGATTTCCGTGTACATATCAGCCAATCTAAACGCATTGACCTGGAAGGCGCCGATAGGACGTCCAAACTGTTCCCGCTCATGAGCATATTTCATGGCGAGTTCATAAGCCCCTTGAGCTCCCCCAAGCCCCATGGCTGCAATGCTGAGCCTTCCCCCATCGAGAGTCTGCAGCATCTGGTGGAACCCTTCACCTCGCTGTCCGAGGAGATTCTCTTTCGGAACACGGCAGTCCTTGAAGTAGAGTTCCCCTGTATTGGAAGCACGCCAGACCATCTTTTTATGCATGGTTTTGGCCGTAAAGCCTGGAGTTCCATTGGGTACCAGAATGCCGCTCAACTCGCTCCGTCCATCAGACCTTTTCCCTGTCACAGCCTGGAGAACACAGACTGCACTGAGATCAGATGAGGAATTGGTAATAAAGACCTTACTTCCGTTAATGACCCAGTCGTCTCCGTCGAGAAGGGCCGTCGTTTTCGAAGCCCCTGCATCTGACCCTGCATCGGGTTCTGTGAGGCCAAAGGAGGCCAGCTTCTTGCCGGCGCAGAGATCTGGAAGCCACTGCTGCTTCTGCTCCTCGCTACCAAACGTGTAGATGGGATAGATGCCCAGGGAATTCGCAGCAGCGAGGGTCGCCGCCTGGGAACCATCGATCCGGGCAATCTCCTCGGTCGCAATGATGTACCCCATATAACCGATGTCAGACCCTCCATAGTCTTCAGAGACGAAAGGGCCAAAGAGACCGAGTTCCCCCATCCGGTGTGTCAGGAGTGAGGAGAACTCCTCTTTCTCGTCCAATTCTTCGGCAACCGGAGCGATCTCCTTCTCAGCGAAGGTTCGGACCATTTTTCTTATGCTCTCTAACTCATCGTCAAAATCAAAATTCAGTGGCATTTGTCCCTCCCAAACACAAGAGCCCAATTAAGAATCAAGCGTGAAGCGTTAGGATCGTCATACTTGATGATTCACGCTTAACTCTACACCTTATTGAGTGGGCCGAAAATACCGGATATCGAGGATGCTTCCTTCCCGATCTTTCTTGGCTTTGAAAACCGCCTCCACCGGCATCCCGATATAGACCGACTCGAAATCGGTCTCACCGATCCAATGGACGAGACCACCGTGGGTTCCGTCAATTCGAATCATAGCGACTATCGAGGGGGATTCTTTCATTTTTCCGTCATATGTCTCATAGCATTGCGTAAAGGTATGAACGTTTCCCCGGGTTCCCACGTCGACATAATGCTCTTCCAAACGGGCGAAACACCTCTCGCAATAGGTTCTGGGTGGAACGTAGATGATATTGCAGGAATCACATTTTGCACCGAAGATCTTTTCGTTCATGATCCCTCGGAAAAACTTCTCTCCTGCCCTTCCGACAGTGTAGACATAACTCATCGGGATCTGCCCTTCCCAATAGGAAACGTCCGTTGTTTTCTGATATCGCTCGATCAATGCCATATTATCACCCCCGCAAAATCTTTAAATCCTGGTTTCCAACTTGCAAGGTTCCTTAGTCAGAATGAAAACGCTTCCAAAATGTTTCAAAACCCGAAATTCGAATATCGAAATCCGAAACAAACTCCGAATTCAAATCTGTAAATCTCCAAAGCCTCGGTGCCTTGAGTTTTGTGTTTCGGTCATTTGAATTTGTTTCGAAATTCGAATTTCATGCTTCGGATTTGAGGTTTTTCTCCAGTGCCAAGAAACTTAGCAACTCCCCATCCGATCTCATCCGAGTGACATTAGGAGTCATTTTGTGGGCTTAAAGTACTTGATATCCGTAATGGCACCGGTTCGCTCCTCAGGCGGTTTCCATACCGCTTTCACTTTCATTCCTCGGGTGATCTTCCAGGGCTCTACCTCATCGAGAAGATGAAGAATCCCCATACCTTTCGAAGCGCCGTCGATTTCAATCACCGCCGGGGTGAAGGGGCGGACCCCACCTTTGATATCGAGACGGCCAGCTTTCCAGTCAACATAGCTGACCACCCAGGTGTTCACAATCCCCGTATCCTTGACGTACACCCATTCACCCGTGGGCCTCCAGCAGAGTTCACAAAACATTCGAGGTGGGATCAGGATACGATGGCATTTATCGCATCTCTTGGCGATGATTTTCCCGTTTTTCAACTCCGTCAGATATCGACCTACCGCCGGACCGTTGTCCCATGCATACCTCAGTTTCGGCTCCCATTTCACGGAAAGGACCTTGCCTTTTTTGATTTGATTGAGATCGATTTTGGTTGCCGTGCCCTTCAAATTCACTTCTGTAATCTCCATGTCTTGAACCCCCTTTTCTCAATTCCTCATCACGACCACGGTTCCCACCTGCATCAGATCGCCCCATGCCTGGGCTAAACCGCATGTGGGTTTGCCAGGGACCTGCCTTTTGCCTGCCTCCTCCCTGAGCTGCAAAAATATCTCGACGATCTTCATTAACCCGGCGGCGGCAATGGGGTTCCCCACCCCCAATAATCCCCCTGAAGGGCAACAGGGGAGGTTGCCGGTCCTCTGGGTGATCCCGTCGACAAGCATTTGGACCGAACCACCCCTTTTGCAGAGCTGCAACCCTTCAATGTGATGGAGTTCCTTATAGGTAAAGGGGTCGTAAGGTTCAGCAACATGGATCTCCTTGGAAGGTTCCCTGATTCCGGCCATTGTGTATGCCTGCCGGGCTGCGACCTCCACGTAGTCAGGATAGTATAGATCCCGGGTGCACCAGTAAGCCGTGTCCAGTGCCCAACCCACCCCATCGATCCAGATCGGCTTCTCTGTGACGCGGCGAGCCACATGTTCAGCTGCCAGGACGATGGCAGCTGCGCCATCGCTCGTGGGGCTGATGTCGAGTCGATTCACCGGCCAGGCCATGACCTCAGAATCGAGAACATCTTGGACCGTAATTTCTGCGGGCAACTGAGAAGAGGGGTGATCGATTGCGTTTTTCTTGTTTTTCACGGCCACCAAAGCGATATCCTCTTTCCGATAGCCGTAGGTGGTCATAAATCGGTTCATTTCGATGGCAAAGATCCAGATAAGTGTCGGGTAGAGGGGTTGCTCCGTCGTATGGTCGAAAATGGTAAGAAAAGCACCGGCAGGGTGGGGGTAGGCGGCTGACATCTTTTCTTCAGCCACCACGAGGCAGGTATCGAACATCCCTGAGGCGACATGAAACCAACCGTGAATCGGCGAAAGAACGCCTGTACCGCCGCCGACATAGTGTCGCATGTAGGGTTTCCGATAAGCCCCAGAACCGTCTGAGAGATATTCCCCTTTCATATGAACACCGTCGAATGCATCCGGTGCCGTGCCGTGGACAACACATTCGATATCAGAGCGTTTCATCTCACAGGAATCCAGGGCCATCTTTGTCGCTTCGTAGGCCAGTTCCTTGGGCGTTTCCTGGACGTAACGGCAGAATCTGGTCAAACCCGCTCCAACAATCGCCACTCTTCTCATCGATTCACCTCCTGTTTAGTTGCTCAGAATCGCTACGGTTCCCGTGGTCGTTGGAAGACCTCGCCAACTCTGAGCCAGCCCTGTCGTCACACCGTTGAGTTGATTTTTACCTGCTTCGCCTCTCAATTGCCGCACCACTTCAAGGACCTTGTGTCCCCCGTTGAGTTCGTAGAGATTCCCGACTCCCAAACAACCTCCAGAGGGGTTTACGGGAAACTCTCCACTGAGTTCCGTTCCCCCGGTCTCGGTCAGAGGGCCTGCCTCTCCTTTCTTGCAGATTCTCATCGCCTCAAGGTGCTGAAGTTCCTTGTAAGAGAATTCGTCGCTGATCTCCCCAAAGTCGATTTCCCTTCTCGGATGACGTATCCCTGCCATCTTGTAGGCCATCTCTGCAGCCATCTGGGCATAAATGGCTTCACCCCAATGTCGAGTCTCCAGGCCGGGCGTATCCGAGCACCAGCCGACCCCTCTGATCCAAATGGGCTTGTCAGAGAGGGCCTTGGCAGTTTTCTCCTCTGCGAGGACCGCCACCACAGCCCCATCGGAATGGGGGCTAATGTCCATCCGGGTCAAAGGGAAAGAGATGACCTCTGAATTGAGCACATATTCGGAATCGACAAGGACCCCGTGACCTGCCAGTGTGTTGTTCAAAGCGTTCCTTTTGTTCTTGACAACAACCTTTGCACATTGCTCACGTGACGTCCCCGTCTCGTACATGAACCTGGCCATCTCCATACCTGCCACCACATGAGGGCTTTCTCTCAGCGGTCGATTGTAGATAGGATCCATGGCAAAGGTAACCATCTCGGAAAGGGTCAACATATTCGAAGCCTTGCTCAACCCCTGGACCACCGATATATCACCGACCCCGGAAAGGATCATCATGTAAGCTGATGCGAGAGAGTGAATGAAGTCGCCGGGAATGGTATAGATGGGTCTGAGGACTGCACCCAATTGATCGGGAGAATATTCATCAGCAATGCTATATCCTTCAAAGAAATCCTCTGCCGTACTGACAAAGGCGTCGACGTCCTTTGGTTCGATGCTTGCATCGAGATAGGCCTTCGTCGCGGCCTCGTAGGTGAGCTCTCTGTAAGAGACATCGGGTGTGGTTGCACGAAATCCTGTCGTCCCTATACCAACAATCGCTACCCGCTTCGTCATCTCTCAAACCCCTCCTTTCCGTGAGTTTCAGATTGGAACTGCAAGAATTTTCCTTCCTGATAGCCCCTCGATGCTGAAGATGAAACGCAACAGCATGGGGTCTCCTTTGCGCTAGGGTGAAATTCCCTGAATTAAGGAAGAGCACCGTTGTTCCCGTGGGACGCTAGAATCTCAGGAAGCTCCAGAGCCCTTGGGCTTAACGTTTTCCCTGACCCAGGCGACGGCCTCCTCCAACTTGGTCCCCGGTGTGAAGATAGCCTTGACTCCGGTTGCCTTCAGTTTCGCGATGTCTTCCTCCGGGATGATTCCTCCGCCAATGACCGTGATGTCCTCGGCTCCCCTTTCTCTGAGAAGCTCGATGATCCTGGGAAATAAGTAGTCGTGAGCACCGGAGAGGGTGCTGAGACCGATGACGTCGACATCTTCTTGGATAGCCGCTGCGACGATCTCTTCTGGCGTCTGGTGGAGACCTGTGTAGATGACCTCGAAACCGGCATCTCGGAAACCCCTCGCGATGACCCGTGCGCCTCTGTCATGCCCATCGAGGCCAGGCTTGGCAACGAGAATCCGAATTTTCGGCTCTCTCTTCACGGCGACTCCTCCCCCTCTCTCGGTTTATGATAGCACATATCTCACTTAACGTAAACTGGGACCCAAAAGACCGCTGAATCCTTTTTCCTTCCATCCCTGGGGGGGAGACATTTAGACCATTGCTGGATCCCGATAGGTTCCGAAAACCTCTCTGAAAACGTCGCAGATTTCCTGAAGGGTGGCATACGCTCTGACGGCATCGATGATGGACGGCATGAGGTTTTCGTCACCTGTGGCAGCCCTACGAATTCTCTCGAGATGGGCCTTTACCCTTTCACTGTCTCTCGTTGCCTTGACCCTTTTGAGTCTGTCCAGTTGTTTTTTCTCGATCGCTGGATCCATGCGCCAGATCTGAATAGGCGGGTGATCTGTCACGTATTTGTTGACGCCAATCAGGGTCTTTTCACCCCGATCGATCTCCAGTTGATAGATGTATGCCGATTCTGCAATTTCAGCCTGGGGATAACCTTTCTCGACGGCCTTGACCATGCCTCCCCGGTCATCGATCTTGCGGATATACTCCCAGGCATCCGCCTCGAGTCGGTCGGTTAAGGCTTCAATGAAATAGGATCCAGCAAGGGGATCGATGGTATTGGCCACTCCGGTTTCCTCGGCGAGAATCTGTTGCGTTCGCAAGGCAATGAAGGCAGCCTCCTGTGTCGGGATGGCATAGGTCTCATCCATGGAGTTGGTATGGAGCGACTGGGTTCCTCCCAGAACAGCGGCCAGAGCCTCGCAGGTTGTTCTAACCACGTTGTTATAGGGTTGTTGGGCGGTCAGGGATACACCAGCCGTCTGGGTATGGAACCTAAGCATCCAAGATCGAGGATTTTCGGCTCGAAATCGATCCCTCATTATCTTGCCCCACATACGGCGGGCCGCCCTGAATTTCGCAATTTCTTCGAAGAAGTCGATATGAGAGTCAAAAAAGAAAGACAGACGGGGCGCAAAATCGTCTACATTGAGGCCTCTCTCGATGCAGGCCTCCACGTAGGCAATCCCGTCGGCCAGAGTGAAGGCCAGTTCCTGAACAGCGGTGGCACCTGCCTCTCGGATATGGTAGCCACTGATGCTGATCGTGTTCCACCGGGGGACTTCACGGGTGCAGAATTCCACGGTGTCGACAATGAGACGTATGGAAGGCTCTGGAGGAAGCATGAGTGTTTTCTGGGCGATGAACTCCTTGAGCATGTCATTCTGGATTGTGCCGCTGATCTGCTTCCGATCCACACCCTGCTTCTCGGCCACGACGATATACATCGCCAGAAGAATCGATGCCGGGGGGTTGATGGTCATCGATGTGGTTACCTTGTCAAGAGGAATACCGTCAAACAGAATTTCCATGTCCTTGAGCGTATCGATTGCCACACCGCACTTGCCAATCTCGCCCCGTGCCATGGAAGCATCGCTGTCGTAGCCCATCAGGGTGGGAAAGTGGAAGGCCACGCTCAGCCCGGTTTCACCGTGTTCAAGGAGGTATTTGAATCGCTCGTTTGTCTCTTCAGGTCCTCCGAGACCTGAGAACATTCGCATCGTCCAGAGCTTCCCCAGATACATCGATGGTTGAACGCCGCGAGTGAAGGGATACTCACCGGGGAATCCGAGTTTTTCGAGGTAATGGAAATCCTTTACGTCCTCGGGAGTGTAAAGCCCTTCTATTTCGAGGTCTGAAACCGTTGAAAACCGGTTGCGTCGAAGGGGGATCTTAGACTGCGCCTCGTCCAGGTCCTTTTTCCACTGGTCTTTGCCTTTCTTGATTTTTGCCAGCTCTTCATCTTTGACCATCGGGGGCCTCCTCCGGTTGTATAGACCGGTCACCGAAGGCTCAGAGAAAAAGAGTCTTCGCTCTTCAGGGTCTTTTTTCGATAAAGCCGGAAGGCTAAAGGATCAAGGGTAAAGGATAAAGGTCCTCTCTGAACTTGTCCTCCTTTTGCCTTTTTCCTTTGGCCTTTTGCCTCTTATGCTCGCGCTCAGAGCTCATTTCCCTTTCTTGAAAGATCTCCCATGCCGCCGAATCGGGCCTGATAGTTCCATCATTCGCCCATGCAAAGGGCGTGGACCTGGGCCATGATCTGGTCCGGCTTGAAGTGTCGCAAAAGAATGGCACCTGCTGGACAGGCTGAATTGCAGGCACCACAACCCTTGCAAAGGGCCGTGTTGATGGTCATCACTCGTCTGTATGGGTCCAGCCTCAGCGCGGTGTACTCGCAGACTTGCTCGCAGATCCCGCAGCCTGAGCAGATCCCCTCATCGATAAAGGCGATGACGGGATCGATTGCTACCTTGCCCTGGAAGAGAACGGTCGTCGCCCTGGAAGCTGCGCCATGAGCCTGAACCAGGGTATCGGCGATGTCCTTGGGGCCTTGACAGGTTCCTGCAAGAAAGATCCCATCAGTTGCCGTATCCAGAGGTCGAAGCTTGGGATGGACTTCCATGAAAAAGCTGTCAGGGCCGAGAGGGAGTTTCAGAAGCGTTCTTAGACTCTGAGCTCCTTCAGAAGGGACGAGACCCGTTGCCAAGACCACAAGATCGAATTCTCGCTCGTAGGCCTGACCGAGGAGAGCGTCTTCACCCCGGAGAACAACCTTCTCCCCTCGCCGGAATATTTCCGAGGGAACTCCCTTCTTGTAAATCACTCCTCTTTTTTGTGCCTCTTCGTAGAGCTCTTCATATCCCTTCCCGAAGGTCCTGACATCGATGTAAAAGACGGTCACCTCTGCATCGGGAACGTGCTCGCGGACCCAGAGAGCCTGCTTGGCCGTGTAGGTGCAGCAGACCCGGGAGCAGTATTCATTCCCCGCATTCTTGTCTCGCGACCCCACACAATGGATGAATGCGATGCTTTTCGGGACCGTATCGCCAATCCTCAGCGCTCCCTCTGTGGGTCCCACCGGGGAAGTCAGCCTTTCGAATTGCGGCGCCGTGATGACCTGCTCGTAGTGTCCATATCCGAGCTCGGTCTTCTCTGTAACATCGAAGATGCCATGACCCGTTGCCACAATGATCGTTCCTACCGCGAATTGTTCGATTCTTCGCTGTTCTTCAAAAGCAATGGCGCCCTTTGGGCAAACCTTTTCACATCGATTGCACGATTCATCTTTGAAGTGGAGACACGTTTGAGCATCAATGAGGGGGAGGGTGGTGGAGTCAGCCGAGTCCAGAAGAGAGATGGCCTTCCGCTTACCCAGGCCATAATTGAAATCATTTTCGACTTCAACTGGGCAGGCTTTGAGGCATTCGCCACAGCTGTCGCACTCTCCTTCATCGATGTATCGAGGTTTCTTCGTGACTTCGATGTTGAAGTTTCCGATCGACCCCTCGATGGCTTCCACTTCAGAAAAGGTCATGATGTCGATGGCTGGATGACTCAGGACGGCCTCGATTTTCGGGCCGATTAACTGTGGGGCCTCTTCGAGGTGAGGGAAGGTCCGGTTCAAGCGGGCCACATGCCCACCGAGTACCGCTGACTTCTCGACAAGATGGACGTGAAACCCTGATGCGGCGATATCAAGAGCGGCCTGAATGCCGGCGATACCCCCCCCGATAACGAGACAAGCAGGGATGACCCCTCTCTCTTGAGACTGAAGGGGTTCAAGGAGAACCGCTCTGGCGATGGCTGCTGAGACAAGTTCTTTTGCCTTTTCAGTCGCTCTTGTTCGGTCACGGTGAACCCAGGAACAGTGTTCTCGGATGTTGGCAATTTCCAAAAAGTAGGGATTGAGACCGGATTTGGAAAGAACATTCCGAAACGTCCGCTCGTGCATCGTTGGAGAGCAGGCTGCCACGACGATCCGGTCGAGGTCTTCCGTCTCGATATCTCTCATAATGAGGTCCTGGCCCGGATCCGAACACATGTAGGTGTAGTCTCTGGCAAGGGCCACCTTGGGGTGACTCTTGGCAAAGTCCCTGACCGCCTCCACATCCACATGGTCAGCAATGTTGATCCCACAATGGCAAACGTAGACACCGACTCTCATTTAGAATACTCTGCGCTATCCTCTCCAAGTTTGAAGGGCTTTACCTCGTTCCCCTTCTGAGATCCTTGTCGAGTTTGTCCTTGATCCTTGAACCTTTATCCTTGATCCTCTATTTGCCAGGTGAATGCAAGCCATGGCAGCGGCACCGCTCGCCTGGGCGACTGTATCCGGAATATCTTTGGGACTCTGACAGCAACCGGCCAGAAACATTCCCCCTTTCGCGGTGAGGATCGTTTCCTTTGTCGAGGCCTCCATGAAGAAACCCTCTGGCGAATGAGAGAGCCCGAGGATCTCGCCGATTTCCTTGGCGTCTTCCCTGGGGACGAGGCCGGTCGCCAGCACCACAAGGTCTGCTTCTTCCTCGTAAGGCTCTCCCAGAAGGGTGTCCTCGCCGCGAACCGCCAGGGACTCTCCCCGTTTATAGATTTCAGAGGGATTTCCTCTTCTGAATATGATTCCTTCTTTCTGGACCCGATCGTAGAACTCCTCGTACCCCTTTCCGAAGGCCCTGATATCCATATAGCAGATCGTAATCTTTGCATGGGGAAGGCGTTCTCGGACGAGATGGGCCTGCTTGGCCGAATACATGCAGCAGACCCGCGAACAGTATTCGTTTCCAACGGTCTTGTCTCTGGACCCCACACACTGGATAAAGACAACCCGCTCCGGCTCTTTTCCATTGATTTCGATTCTGCCTTTTGTTGGTCCTGAGGCAGAACTGAGTCTCTCGAATTCCATGCCAGAGACGATGTTCTCATAGCGGCCATACCCGTATTCCGGCTTTAGTCTGGCGTCAAACTGGTCATATCCCGTAGCCACCACAATCACGCCCGCCTCAATGGCGATGGTTTCTCCTTTCTCCCTGAAGTCGATTGCATGGGGACCGCAGGCCTTCTGGCATCTGGGTTCCTTTCCGCATTTCCCCTTTGTCAGCATCAGGCAACGATTCGGATCAATGAGATACTTCTGAGGAACCGCCTGAGGGAAGGGGATGTAGACGGCAGAGCGCTTACCGATACCCATGTCAAACTCATTGGGGATCCTTTCCCTTTGGACGCATGCCTCTGCACAGAGACCACAGCCCGTGCACTTTCTCAAATCCACGTATCGGGGTTTCTTCCTGATAGTGATAGAGAAATCACCCACCTCGCCTCGAATATCGATCACCTCTGCGTACGTCATCAGGTCGATATTGGGATGGCTGCCGACTTCAACCATTTTTGGGGTCAGGATGCAGGAGGAACAGTCGAGTGTGGGAAAGGTCTTGTCCAGCTGAGCCATGTGGCCCCCAATCGTCGGCTCCCTCTCCACCATGACAACCTTGAATCCCTTGTCGGCGATATCGAGGGAGGCCTGCATCCCTGCAATGCCTCCTCCGATAACCAGCGCCATTGGAACGGCAGAATTTTGAGTCTTTTCGGAGAATCCTTCCATAGTGGTTCCTCACAAAGCAGCATTCAGCCGTCAGGGGTCAGCTGTCAGCCTCAAGCTTTGCAGAGATTGAAGACTGGATCACCAAATTCGAAATCCGAATATCGAAATTCGAAACAAACCCTAATATCAAATGACAGAAATTCGAAACATGGGTTTGGAACATTTGAGATTATGACTTAGAGATTGTTTCGTATTTCGGATTTCGTGCTTCGGATTTTACAATCTACCCCGGTCGTGAAGAAAGGGAACCGACAAACTGTGCCCTGTACCCATTTACTTGGGTTTCCCAACGAGGGCGCTTGCTATGGTGTTCTTTTGGATCTCCCGGGTTCCCTCATAGATTTCCATAATTTTCGCATCTCGATAGAACCGCTCCACTTCATACTCGGTAATGTACCCATAGCCGCCGAATATCTGAATGGCCTCGTCAGCTACCTCCACACTGACCCTTCCAGCGTGCATCTTAGCCATCGAGGTCAACTGGGGATCGATGTGGCCCTGGTCGTAATTCCATGCAGCCTTGTACGTTAGAAGACGAGCGGTTTCGAGCATCGTATGCATGTCAGCCAGTTTGTGTTGAGTAGCCTGGAAGTCTGCGATCCTTCGGCCGAACTGCCGCCTATCCTTTGCGTAGGCAAGGGCTCTGTCAAAAGCACCCTGCCCGATCCCGAGAGCCTGGGCCGCGATTTCGATTCGACTCTCGTCAAAGAACTCGAGAACCTGATAGAAGCCTCGATTCTCCTGGCCGATGAGGTTTTCCAGGGGAACGTGGACGTCTGATAGGGAGAGCTCTGCCGTTGAAGTCATTCGAATGCCCATTTTGTCTCCCAACTCTGTGGCTTCGAATCCGGGCGTGCCTCTCTCCAGGAGAATCGTCGCCATCCCCCGATGGGGAGGATCGGCCTCTGGGTTGGTCTGACAGAGGATCACAAAGTGGCTTGCCAATGTCCCATTGGTGATGAAGGTCTTGGTGCCGTTGATGATGAACTCGGAACCCTTCCTGAGGGCGATCGTCGAGAGCCGCGTGATGTCACTTCCATGGTCTGGCTCTGTGTAACCCCCCGCAGAAATCGCCTCTCCTCTGGCCACAGGGGGGAGGTACTTCTGTTTCTGCTCTTCGGTGCCGAACCTGAGGATGACCTCAGAGCTGAAATCGGCCAGAGTCAAAGCAACGCCGATGCCAGAGTCCTGGCGGCAGAACGCCTCCACCACCAAGGCGTTTTCGAGAATCCCGAGACTCTGGCCCCCATAGGCCTCAGGAAAATGGATGCCAATGAAGCCGAGGTCACAGGCCTTTTTCCAGATCGATTTTGGAAAGGCGTGCTCCTTTTCCAGCTCCATGGCCAGGTCCCTGTCGAATTCTCCCTGAGCAAACTCCCTGGCGGCCTGCTGAATATCGCTCTGTTCATCGGTAAGTCGGAAATCCATTTTTCCCTCATCCGATCAGCATCCTAGGGACGCCCTAACAAAAAGACCCGTACTCGTTCAGTACCAAGACGACACGTACCCGGCAGTTGGAGGTTTGAAGCAGGATTTTTTGCCACCAACCTCAAGTCCGCCAGAGGCGGACGCTCCTCCGACCTGAAGCTGGGGAGTCACTTCTCCTCATCTAGGCAAGCGCCTCTTTGGCCTTCTCCTTAAGGACCGGGACGATCTTGAACAGATCTCCCACGATTCCGTAATGGGCGACGTTGAAGATGGGGGCCTTGGGGTCTAGGTTGATCGCAACAATCGTTCCCGAGGCTTTCATCCCGGCAACGTGCTGAAAGGCACCGCTAATGCCGATGGCGATGTAGACTTTGGGTTTGACCGTTTTGCCAGAAGTGCCCACTTGGCGGTCCTTTGGAAGCCACTTTTTGTCAACCACCGGGCGGCTGCACGAAAGGGGGGCCCCCAGAGCGTCGGCCAGTTCCTGAACCGTGGGGATGTTCTCTGGATCCTTGATGCCTCGCCCCACAGAGACGAGAATATTGGCCTGGGTGATGTCCACGTCCCCTACGGCGGCCTCCACATATTCCAAGAACCTCTTGGAGGCAGCTTCTTCGGTAAGGGGTGAGGCGACATTGACGATTTCGCCAGTCAGGGAGTACTCCTCCACGGAAAAGGATGCGGGTCGGAGGGTGATCATGTAGGACTGCGCAGGCTTTAGACGGACCTCAACGTTTAGCTTGCCTCCGTATACCTGGCGTATCGCCGTTACCGTTGTATGGTCCACCATGACATCGATGCAGTCTGTGGCCAAGGGGGCGTTGATCTGGGTAGCGAGGCTTGGGGCCAGATCCATTCCAAAGGCCGTGTGGCCGATGAGCACGAGAAGGGGCTTCTCCTGTTCAACCAGGTTCCCGAGAACCGTCTGATAGACCTCAGAGTTGAAGTGTTCCAGTTTCGGATCCTCAACGAGGATGACTCGGTTGGCCCGGGTCTTCAGTTGGTCGGCTATTCTTCCCACGTTGTGCCCGAAAAGAACGGCCACGAGCGGTTTGCCCGTACTCTCGGACAGGGCCCTGCCCTTCATAAGCATCTCATAGGTGATGTCCCGAAGTTCACCCTGCCGATGTTCAGCAAGGACATAGATACCCTCCATCTACGCCACACCCCCTTTCTCCCGGACGATTGAGACGACCCTTCCGGCAATCTCATCCACCGTTCCTTCTAGCATTTGGGCGCCTTCCCCCATGGGGGGAAGAAAAACCCTCTCAATAAGGGTCCTGGATCCGGCTTCTCCTGCCTCATCCGGTTTCATGGCCAGGTCACTGAGGTCGAGGGTTTTGATCTCCTTTTTGGCCACCTTTCGGATTCCCATGATGGAAACGTACCTGGGTTCATTGATTCCAGTCTGAATCGTAAGAACCGCGGGGAGTTTGAGATCCATAACCTCTTCCAGTCCTCCCTCGAGTTCTCGATGAGTCCTGGCTGTGCCTCCCTCAATGTTTTCAATCCCGTTGACGACCGTGGCGTGATGGATTCCCAGAATCCTCGCAAGGGTCGGGCCCACCTGCCCATAGCCATCGTCTTCTGCTTGAACCCCTGTGAGAATGAGATCATAAGGCAGGGGTGCGATGGCCTTGCTCAAAGCCCGGGCAATCGCGTAGCCGTCAGATCCTGCAAAAGCGGAGTCCGTAAGGCGAATCGCCTCATCGGCACCCATGGCCAGGGCTCTCCGGAGCGTTTCATTCGCCTCCTCGGGTCCCAGCGAGACGACGGTGACAGACCCACCATACTTCTCTTTTAGGAGAACCGCTTCCTCCACAGCGTAGTTGTCCCATTCATTGATATCAAAAACGATTCCGCCCTTCTCGATGTCCTTTCCTGTCTTGTCAATGACGATGTCGGCTTCGGCTGTTTCAGGAACCCGTTTGACACAGACAATGATGTCCATAATCCCTCCCTTCTCTGCGACGTTAAAAGCAATTTCATTGGCTTATAGAAATATCTCACCGCAGAGACATGAATGGCTTTGCAGGCTGAGGGTTGAGGATCGCTCCGCTACCCCTTCGCTTGAGGTTTGAGGCTTCAAATCTTCTGCCTCCCACCTCAAGTCTGCCAAAGGCAGACGCTCCTCCGACCTCCGCTTCATCCATTCTGTCAACCCCGTTCATAGGGCCTCAACCAGGATTTCGGAGATATCCATGACCCTCAGCCTCTCCTCGTTTCCCGTTGTCTTGGCAGCATCTTCCAGGGTCAGCAAGCAGAAGGGACAGGCCGTGGCGAGGATCTCTGCCCCCATCTCGACCGCATCTCTGACCCGGATCTCAGCTGACCGGGGACCCTGATCGGCGGCTTCCACCCACATGCGGCCCCCTCCTCCTTCGCAGCAGAGGCTCTTCTCTCTGGATCGATCCAAATCAACGAAAGTGACACCCGGAATGGCTTCCAGAACCTGCCTGGGCTCGTCAAAGACTGCATTCTGCTTTCCCAGAAAACAGGGATCGTGGTAGGTAATCACCTTTTTCGTTTCTCTGGAAAAGGGATTCTCCCTTCCAATGGCCTCGGCCAGGACCTGGGTGTAGTGACGAACCACAAGATCCTCCTGGCCATAGTCGTTCTTCAGGGTGTTGTAACAATGGGGCGATGTCGTGACGATGGAGCGAACGTCGTTGCTCCTGAAGCTTTCCGTATTCTGGTCCATAAGCATTTCGAAGAGGCCCTCCTCTCCCATCCTCCGAGCCTCGCTTCCGCAACAGGTCTCCTCATTTCCCAGGATGGCGAAGTCGAGGCCCACCTGGCGAAAGCACTCGACCAGGCATTGGGCCACATGCTGAACCCGCGTGTCATAGGCTGCCGTGCAGCAAACGAAATAGAGGTGTGGCGCCTGATCTCCCTGGGTGAGGACCTTCAGATCCAGATCCTGTGCCCAATCGCTCCGTTTGTTTTTCATGGCTCCCCAGGGATTCCCATACTTGTAAGTGCTCTCGAGGGCATCGATTAAGGTCTTGGGGATATGGCCTTCCTCGATAAGAGCCGTGCGCATACCAACGATCAGATCAGAGGGTCGCAACTGACGGGGACAACGGATCGTACACGTCTTGCAAGCGGTGCAGGCCCAGAGCTCGCTTTTCTGATAAATGGACTCGAGATCGTTCAGGACCAGGGCCTCCTGCATGAGGCGCCGGATGTTGAGGGGAGAATTGAGGGAGACCGGGCAACCCCCCGTGCATTTTCCGCACTGGATGCAACCAAATAGCTCATACTTCTCATAGAGAGACTCATTTTCGACGCATAACATGAACGTCTTCCCAAACTTTTCTCTGTGGACTGGATAGTGCACGGTTCAACGAGTCAAGGCCCCCCGTGCATTTTCGATCCGAGATTATGTTGGCGCCCAACTCTCTAAATATACCCCTATCTGTTGAGCAAACTCCAGTGACGACCCCGTCATCTGCCCAGAATCTCACGAGAAATCACGATTCGCTGCACTTCTGACGTTCCCTCGTACAACGTCGTTCCAATGATGTCCCTCAAATAACGCTCCACAGGATATGCGGTTGTGTACCCATATCCACCCAACATCTGGACCGATCGGAGTGCGACCTTTTTTGCCGTTTCCGTGGCCAGGAGTTTTGCCATTGAAGCCTCCCGGGTGAATCTCTGGCCATTCTCCTTGAGGAATGCTGCCCTGAGCGTAAGCAAATGGGCCGCTTCAAGTTCGGTGGTGCTGTCGGCAATCATCCATTGAATTGCCTGAAATCTGGATAGCTTCTGGCCAAAGGCTTCCCTTTCTTTCACGTAGTCAGTTGCATATTCGATGGCAGCCAATCCGACTCCAACGGCGAGAGAGGCGATTCCGATCCGGCCCCCGTCCAGCTCCATCATGGCAATCTTGAACCCCTCACCCTCCTGGCCGAGAAGGCACTGCCGGGAGACGCGACAGTCGGTAAAGACGAGTTCATACATGGGGGAGGCTCGGTGGCCCATCTTGTTTTCGGCTTTCCCAACCACAAAACCCGGCGTTTCTTTTTCGATCAGAAAAGCACTGATTCCTTTCCCCTTTCTGGCTTCTCTGTCCGTTACAGCCCAGACGACAACCACCCCGGCCTGCCCGCCATTGGTAATGAGCGCTTTGCTCCCATTGAGGACAAAACTATCGCCATCGGCAACGGCCATCGTCCGGATGTTTGCCGCATCAGAACCCGTGTGAGGCTCTGTGATCGCAAAGGCGCCGGCAGGATACTGGCCGTTGCAGAGCTTGGGAATGTGGTTCTCCTTCGTCATCTCAGATCCGAATTCATGGATAACCTCAGCAACCATGTTCGTCACGGCAGTGGTCACAGCATGGGAGGCACAGGCCTTTGCGATCTCAGTAATAGCCAGACTGTAGGCCACCACACCGACATCCGAGCCCCCATACTGCACAGGGATGTTCATCCCCATCAGTCCGAGATCGGCCATCTTTTTCACGTTTTCGTACGGGAACTCTTCGCGTTCGTCTAGTTGGGAGGCCGCAGGCTTGATGTTCTTCTCTGCAAAATCCCTGACCATGTCCCGAATCATTTCCTGTTCAGGGGTCAGTCTGAAATCCACAGGAACCTTCTCACAACCTTGCTTGGGGTTTCCGGTCTCGAGTTTGCAACGTCTGTACCAACATTGGGGTGAAACTCGAAAT